>NZ_JBEOUK010000042.1:0-82423 GCF_040304045.1 Kitasatospora sp. NPDC094016 | reverse complement strand
CGGTCCGACAACCGCTCACTCGCAGGCGACTTGACCTGCCCCACTCTCGCCACACCACAACCAACGAGACAGGCACCCCAAAGTCACTGGCATTGTGCCTAGCCCCTACCCTCCATACCCGGCGCCGTCGAACTACGGGGGGAGTCATGCCGGGCCGGAGGCCGGGAGCTCCGCCGCGGGGCCGCGAAGAAGACATCCGCCAGACGCTGGTTCTTGACCCGGCGGACCATGACCGCGTGTCTCTGCCGGAGGCTCGCGTGATCGGCGCTGACCCGGCGCAGGCCGGGAGGGGGCCGAGTCCGAGTTCCAGGTGGATTCCTGGCGCGCAGGGGCGAAGAATTCAATGCGCTGCGAAATATATCCTGGATGGGCGTTTTGCGCCTTGAAATGATTTGGCGGAATACGGCCCGTACCATAGGCTCCCCCGTCATGAGCGACACCCCTGCAAAGCGCCATTGGCGCACGACCCTATTCCTCTGGGTCGGCCTTCCCTTCATTGCCGTCATCGGCATCACCAAGGCCGCACCGGACCTTGTGCCGGCCTGGCAGGCGCAGAGCGGCAGCGGGGTCGTCGGAACGTTCACCGCCGCCCGCACGACCTGCAGCCACGGGTCCTGTGACTTCTACGGGACTTGGACGTCGGCGGATGGCGCCACCGTCCGCACCGACGTCCTCCTGTACGACGAACCGGATTCCCTGCAGATCGGCGGAACGGCCACGGCGCGGGATTCCGGCGCCCACGGCGGCGTTTTCGGCACAGGGGGCGGCTCCTCCTACCTGTTGGTGACGGGCTTTGCCATCGGCGGTGTGGCGGCGGCAATTGCCTGGCCGGTTTTTCTCTGGCGGACCTGGCGTGATTGGCGCAAGCGCCAGAATCCCTTGCCGACGGCCGCTGAGGCAACCGCCTGACCCGGGGCTCGGCGCGGGCCGGGCAGACCCGGGCTACGACGCGACGAGGCCCCGCCGACCGGACCGACAGTCGTACGGCGCGTCGGCCGTTGGCTGGCGGATCTCATCGCGACAGATGCGATCTCGCGTACCGCCCGCCGCTGCGCCGGGTGCGCCACGGTGATGACCTCGGCATCGGGATGCTGCTCGAACAGTTGGACCGAGGCTTCGGCGGGGCTGTCGGCGGCGGTGCAGGCGGCCTTGAGGCCGGTCGTGTCGTCGGCGATCCGGGCCCGTTCGAGGAGCTTGCCGTCGCCGTCGACCACGGCGACGTCGTGGTGGTCGCTCGCCCGGTCGAACCCGCAGAACACTCTTATGGATGCCTCTCACGTCTTTCGTTCGATGTGTGTCTCCGCCGGTCAAAGACCGACGCGGAGGCACACGGCTCCCTGATGGAAGGGCTCTGGGCCCGTCATCCGATTGGTCGTTCGTGACCCCGGCTGACCGTAGGGGCCTCGGCTCGGCGGTGGGCGACTGACGCCCGGGGCCGACTCTCGTCCGAGGGCTCAAAGCCCCGGGGGTAGGTCGTGGCTCACCGGGCGTCAGCTGATCACCGCCGAGGTGAAGCCGGCGGCCGCGATCTTCTTCAAGGACTCATCGGTCCGGGTAGCAGGTAGCGATTCGCCGGCTTCGGCCCCCATTGGGTAGCGGGGGGATCGTGCTTGCCGCGAGTCCGGCTATGTAGACCGGTCTGCATATTTCTTGGTCAGTGGGTGTGGTGGTAGGTGGCGAGGGTGGTGAAGGCGGCTTTGGGGTCCCAGGGGAGGTCGGGGTAGGTGGTGCCGGAGCGGTCGGCGTAGACCTTGACGATGCCGTAGCTGGCGAGGTCGAGGTCGTCGTGGGGGTCGGCGTCGGGGCGGTGTACGTGGTCGTAGAGGGCGAAGGTGAAGACGAAGGTGGCGTCGATGCCGCCGGCGTCGAAGGCCTCCAGCAGTTCGCGCAGGTAGGCGGCCTGGCCGGCCTCGTCGCGCTCGTACACGCCCTTCAGGCGGACGGGGCCCTCGGCGTCGTACTCGACGATGTCCAGGCCGAGCGCGCCCCGGTCGCCCGCGCCGCGGTAGCCGGCGGAGCCGAACTCGGTGATGGCGACGGGCTTTCCCTGCGAGGCCAGGTCGTGGACGCCGTCGGCGAACCGGTCGGCGGTCTCGGCGGAGCGGTAGAGGTCGAGGGAGATGAGGTCGAAGGGCGTCCAGTCGACGCGCTCCAGCGGTACGGCGGCGTAGGTGACGCGCCCGCCGAAGCGCTCGCGGACGACGGCCACGGCCTCGCCGAGGAACGCGTTGACCCGGCCGCTGACCGGTCCGAGGTGTTCGCGGACGAGCTCGGGCCGGCTGAGCAGGGCGACGCGTTCGTCCGTGGTGTCGCCGGGCAGGAATCCCGGGTTCATCAGGCTGAGTTCGGCCCCGGCGACGAACACCACCTCGGCGCCGCGCCGCCGCAGCCGTTCCGCGCGCTCGGCGCAGTCGGCGAACAGGGCCAGCAGCTCGTCGGCGGCGAGTTCCAGCGGGTACGGGGAGTACCAGACCTCCAGTCCGAGGTCGGCGGCGAGTCCGGCGGCGAGTTCGATCCGGTCGGGGTCGCCGCCCATGATGCGGACCGCGTTGCAGTGCAGGTCGTCGCGGATGACGCGCAGTTCGCGTTCGACCTCCTTCGGGTCGAACCGGCTGCGGGAGTACGACCCGTTTTTGACGAATCCGGTGTCGTAGCTGATGCCTTTGGCGCGCACGGTGTCCTGCCTTCCTGGGGGTGGGGCGGGGAGCAGACGAATACGGTACGGCCAGTACCCTAATTGGCGTGGGCCGGAGAGGACAAGAAGGATGGGAGGGTAGAGGGCGGTATCGACGGCGGTACCGGCGACGGGGCCGGACTGGATCGGACGGGACGAGGGCCATGGCCGGGCAGACACGGCGGCGCGGGGCGGCGCTGGAGGAGGCGATCCTCCAGGCGGCGGTGGCGGAGCTCGCCGAGTCCGGATTCGCCGGGCTGACCATGGACAAGGTCGCCGCCCGCGCCGGCACCAACAAGAACGCCCTCTACCGCCGCTGGCCCAACCGCCTGGCCCTCGGCATCGCCGCCTACAAGCAGCTGGCCACCGCCGCCGTGCCCCCAGACACCGGTGAACTACGCGGGGACGCCCTGGAGTTGCTTCGCCAGGCGAACCGGCACTGGAGCTCCCCGCTCGGCGCGGTCCTGCGCGAACTCCTGGCCGCCGCCGGTGGCGCGGCGGAGTTCCTGGCGCAGCTCCAGGACCAGTCCGGCGAGGCCGCGGCCGCCCCCTGGCTCACCGTCCTGGCGCGCGCGGTCGCCCGTGGCGAGGCGGCCCCCGAGGCGCTCCACCCCAGGGTCGCCACGGTGGCGGTGGTGCTGCTGCGCAACGAGTTCGTGGTGCGGGGCGTGCCGACCGCGCCCGACGACGTCCTGGTCGAGATCGTGGACGAGGTCTACCTGCCGCTGATCCGGCGCCGCGGACCGTCGGACGTCTGAACGGGCACGGCCCTGGAGCGGCGCCCGGCGGGGCTCGTCGGTCGGGGTGAGGGCGGCGCGGGCCTCCGGGTTCAGGAGCCGCCGAGGTAACGGGCCTCCAGCCACACCGTCCGCTCGGTCTGCCCGGGGTCTCGGTGTCGGAGTCGAACCCCGTCCCGGCCCCCTGCCCGGGCCTCCAGTGGACGGGACGGGCCGGCAGTCGACAACGGTGCCAGGACCGGAGGCCTGGCCTTGTCCTTGCCCGAGGCGTTGCGGCCGTTACGCCGGCGCTTACCCGTGCGCAGGTTGATCCCGACGCGTGCGCACGCGTCCCGACTGCTCAGGCCCTGGTCCATGAGTCGGAAGTATTTCTCCCGCTCACAGACCAGGGTCCTCGCCCCCTGAGCCACCGTCCGGTTCTTCCGGATCTCGAACATCGCACCCCTTGAACTGGGGTGTTGCAACGATCCCTAGAACCCAAGATCCCCCGGAGGGGGCCGCACCGCAATGCCGGTGGCTCTGGCGGCTTCCAGGGCGAGTTTTCGCAGGTCGGCACCCTGTGGAGCCCGTTCGAGCCAGTGGCATCGGGCCTAGCCGTTCCCGGCGACCAGGGAGTTGGTGAGCCGGTCGGCGACGGTGGCGTCGAGGGGGGCGTGGCCGAGGAGGAAGCGGTACCAGAAGACGCCGTAGACCTGGTCGACGATCAGGTCGAGGTCGGTGTCGTCGGCGAGTTCGCCGCGTTCGCGGCCGCGGGCGAGGAGGTCGCGCAGGGCGGTGCGGCGGCTGGCGGTGAAGGTCTGCATGAGGTCGGCGAGGTGGGGGTCGCGGGCGGCTTCGCGGACGAGGGTGCGCAGGGCGGGGGCGGTGGTGTCGCGCTGGGAGCCGTCGAAGGTGGTGGTGATGAAGGCGTGGAGGTCGGTGCGCAGGGTGCCGGTGTCGGGGCCGGGGACGTCCTGGTCGGCGCGGTCGGTGAGGGCGTCGAGCAGGACGGCGCCCTTGGAGGGCCACCAGCGGTAGACGGTCTGCTTGCCGACGCCGGCGCTGCGGGCGATGGCGTCGATGGTGACGGGGGTGCCGTCGGACTCGGCGAGCAGGTGCAGGGCCGCGTCGAGGATCGCCTGGTGGGCGGCCTCGTTGCGGCGGCGTCCGGTGTGCGGGCGGGCTTCGGTCATCGTGTTCCCTTTCCTCTTCCCCCGCTTGACAAGACTAGCAGTCTCGATAACATTATTGACGGAACTAGCGGTCTCGACAAGAGAAGGACACGCCACCATGAACACCACGTCAAACCTCTTCACCGGACAGCGCGTCGTCGTGATGGGCGGCAGCTCGGGCATCGGCGAGGCCGCGGCCACCGCCTTCGCCGCGGACGGCGCCGAGGTCGTGATCACCGGCCGCGGCCGGGACCGGCTGGACGCCGCCGTCGCCCGGATCGGCGGCAAGGTCGTCGGCCACCAGCTGGACGCGGCCGACCCCGAGGCCGTCGCGGCCTTCTTCGCCCGGTCCGGCACCGTCGACCACCTGGTCGTCGCGGTCAGCGGCGCGGCCGGCAGCGGCCCGTTCGCCCAGCTCGACCTGGCCGACCTCGCCACCGGGTTCGACGCCAAGTTCTGGCCGCAGGTCCGCGTCCTCCAGGCGGCGCTGCCGCACCTGCGGTCGGACGGATCCGTCACGCTGATCACCGCCGCCTCCGCCCGCGCCGCGATCCCCGGCACCGCCGGACTCGCCGCCATCAACGGCGCGCTGGAGGCGATGGTCCCGCCGCTGGCCGTCGAACTCGCTCCGCTGCGGATCAACGCCGTCTCGCCCGGCGTCATCGACACCCCGTGGTGGGACCGCGTCCCGGCCGAGCAGCGGACGGCGCTGTTCGACGGCCTCGCCGCCGCCACCCCGGTCGGCCGCGTCGGCCGGGCCGAGGACGTCGCGCAGGCGATCCACCTGCTGGCCGCCAACACCTTCGTGACGGGCGTGGTGTTCGACTGCACAGGCGGGGCCAACCTGCCCACCGGGCGCTGAACGAACCGCGGGCAGGCCGCGCCCGGCCCGGAGTCGTCTCCGGGCCGGGCGTCGTCACGGTGCGGCCGTACGGTGCGGCCATGCGCGTTCGTGGGCCCGGCCCCCGCCGAGGCGGGGGCCGGGCCGTGGGGCGCGGTCAGCCCGCGTACTGGGCGAAGATCTTCGCGAACTCGTACGGCTGCTGAGCGATGTTGGTGCACTTGGAGAGCGAGCCGCCGGTGCAGGCGTTGGCGTCGCGGGTGGCGTCCCAGAAGGCCAGCAGGCCGAGGTGGTTCTGCCGGGCGAAGGTCACCAACTGCTGGGCGGCGGACTGGTTGTAGATCTGGTGGTCGTCGTTCTCGCCGATCATCGGGGTGACGCCGACCATGGCCCACAGCTGGGCGTCGGTCTTCGCCGGGTAGAGCGCCTTCAGCTGGCCGAACAGGGCCTGGGCGGCCTGCACGGCGGCGTTGCCGTAGTCGGTGCCGGTCCGGTAGTAGTCCATCGCCATGATGTTCACCAGGTCGACGGCGACCCCGGCGTCGCGGGCGGACTTGACGATGGCGACGCCTTCGGCGGTCAGGCCCTCGGGCAGGACGGGCAGGGTGAAGGAGACCTTGAGGCCGGGGTGGGCCTGCTGGAGCTTGGCGAGCGCGGCGGAGCGGCGGTCGTTGGAGGCGGTGTCGGCGATGGCCGCGCCCTCGATGTCGAAGTCGACGTAGCGCAGGTTGTAGGCGTTGACGACGGCGTCGTACTCGGCGAACAGCGAGTCCACGGTGGTGCAGGCGGCGGCGAGTTCGGTGCCGCTGGCGCCGCCGAAGGAGAGCTTGACGTCGCCGCCGGCCGCGCGCAGCGCGTCGATCTGGTCCTTGGCCCAGCCGGTGCGCGGGTCGTAGGCGTTGAACCAGCTGGCCTTGCAGCCGACGCCGGTGACGAAGCCCATGGTGTAGGCCTTGAGGTTGCCGGACTTGGCCATGTCGGGCATGGACGGGGTGGGCCAGGCGCCCATGTCGATGTAGGGCGCGACGGGGAGGGCGACGTTCGGCGGCGGGGTGGTCGGGCCGCCGGTGGGCGTGCCGGTGGGGCCGCCGGTCGGGGAGCCGGTCGGGGTGCCCGAAGTGGGCGGCGGGGTGGTGGGGTTGCCGCCTCCGGGGCCGGTGAGCGTGATGTCGTCGGCGAGGTAGGCGCCCTGCCCGTACCAGCCGTGCAGGTAGACGGTGACGCTGGTGGTGGCCGGGCCGGTGGTGAAACTGGTGGACAGCTGCTGCCAGTTGGCGCCGCCCGGCGTCCAGATGGCCGGGTCGGTGACGCCGCTGCCGGTGGCGCCCAGGTAGACGTACTGGCCCTGCACCCAGGCGCTGAGGTTGTACGTGGTGTCGGGCTGGACGGTCACGGTCTGGCCGCACTGCGCGGTGTCGCTCGCGCCGACCGCCCCCTTCAGCGCGTAGCTGCCGCTGTGCGCGCCGGAGTTGACGACGCTGCCGGTCCCGCCGGAACAGCTCCACGGGCTGAGCGTGCCGCTCTCCAGGCCCGGGTTGGCCAGCAGGTTGCCGTCGGCGGCGCCGGCGTTCCCGGCGAGCGTGGCGAGGCCGCCGGCGGCGAGCGCGGTGGCGGCGGCGATGCTCAGCAGCTTGGTGCGACCGGCGGGGCGGCGGTGCGTGGGGGCGGGCTGGGGCGCGCTGGGCATGGGGGTGCCTCTCGGGACGTGGGGCCGCCCGCGCCGCGAAGGGGGAAACGCGGGGCGGGCGGCAGCATGGGGGCTGGTCCGGTGCGGGGGAGGAGCGCGGTGCTGAGCATCAAAATGGACTAGACCAGCTGTGCACGTCAAGCACTTCCGGGGCATCGGAAGCCCACTGGGGGAAGGTTTTAGGAACGGTTTAAGGCGAGCAGGTGTAGCTCGCGGGCTGGGAGTACTCGTTCCCGATGAGGGTCTTCTCGTCGTTGCTGATCGCCTTGATCGTGAACGTGTCCGGGACCGCCGCCAACGAGTCCGCCACCACGCCGTCACGCCACAGGACGGGCCGCGGAGTCGACCCTACGTACTTCGTGCCGCCCACGATTCCGTTGCCGCCGATGGCACTTGCCGTGATGGCGCCCGCGCCGATGGTCCGGGTCAGCGAGCCCTGGGCGTCCCATTCGGCTTCGGCGTAGCTCGTGTCGTTGCTCGTGTCGCCGACGATGCGCCCGTTCCGGATCGCCCCGGGAGTGCCCGTGGCGTTGGAGCCCTGTGCGGCGAGCGCGTGCCACTGGCCGTTGATGTCCGAGACGAAGCCGAACGAGTCGGTGGACCCGACGATCCTGCCCTGCTCGTCGATGCCGTTGAGGAAGAGGAAGCTGCCCGTGGGGAGGGGCAGTTCGCGGGCGGAGGCCCGCCCGCCGGTTCCGGACCGGCGGGCGGGCGGTTCAGCGGATCACCCGCAGCACGGCTTGCACTCCTTGACCTGGACGTCGTCCACGACCGGGCCGGCCGCGCCCGCGTTGGTGCTGGCGAAGGTCAGAGTGGTGGAAGCGTTCCGCGCGACGAAGCTGAACTGGCGCCCCACGTAACCCATGTTGGTCGGCGACTTGCCGGTGATGTCGAAGGAGAAGTCCTGGAAGTCCTGGCCGTCGACGAGCACCCGGCCGGTCTTCACGGTCGGTGCGGCCGACGTGTTGCCGGCCAGCGCGTACGTCACGGAGTAGGTGGCGCCCGGGACGGTGGTGAAGGTCTGGGCGACGGCGCCGGTGGTGGCGCCGTTGAGGTCCACCGACTGGTCGCCCTCGGCGGCCTGCCAGAACCCGGCGCCGATCAGGTCGACGCTGCCGGTGGTGACCGTCCACGGGCCGATGGTCTGTCCGGCGTTGAACTCGGCGAAGCTGTTCGCCGGGGCCTTGGGCGACTCGAAGCTCCCGTCGTCGAAGCGGCTGAGGGCGCGGTGGCCGCCGGCGGCCTGCGCCGGGACGGTCACGGCGGTGGCGGCGGCCACGATCACGGCGACGGCGGCGAGGCGGGTGCGCGAGAACGTCATGGGTTCCTCCCCAACGGGATACCGACTGGATGAGCCGATGATCGGCTGTGCCCAGAGCGTCCGCCGCCGCCGCGAGCCCTGCCAAGACCGGACGGGTGGCGCCCGGTGGTGCGGAGGTTCCGCCGACGGGCTCCCGCACGCCGGTTTGACGGGTGATCACCCGGCGCCGACCCGGTGGCCGACCTGCGCCCGCCCGGCGGCGGGCCGTGGTGTGAACGCGCGGTTCGGATGGTCGTGTCCGCTCGCATGGTGGTGAAGTCCGTCGCACGCGCTCCGCCGGCACCTCGGGCGCATCCCACCTCCGGGTGAGCCGAGGGCCGCTCATACGATCAACGACCCCTCTGGCGACCGGCGGATCCGGAGCGGATCCGGAGCGGATCGGGAGTGGATCCGAAGCGCGTCCGGACGGGCTTGACCTTGAGTGCACTCCAAGGTGAAAGCTGGACGCGTTGATCCACCGCAGCACCCCGCGAGCGGCCAAGCACACCACCACGATCGGAGCACCGTCATGCGCAACGCCACGTTCGGTACCAACGGCCCGGAGACCGGCGTCATCGGCCTCGGCTGCATGGGGATGACCTGGGCCTACGACGTGCAGAACCGGGACGACGAGAACTCCGTCCGGGTGATCCGGCAGGCGCTGGACCTCGGTGTCACCCTGATCGACACCGCCGACATGTACGGCCCCTACACCAACGAGGAGGTGGTCGGCGCCGCGCTGGCCGGCCCGTACCGGGAGCGCGCCTTCCTCGCCACCAAGGTCGGCATCGTCCCGGGCGGGGCCGGCCAGTCGGCCCGCGACGGCAGCCCCGAGCACGTGCGCCGCTCGATCGACGACAGCCTGCGCCGCCTCGGCACCGACCACGTCGACCTCTACCAGCTGCACCGGGTCGACCCGGCCGTCCCGATCGAGGAGACCTGGGGCGCCCTCGCCGAGGCCGTAGCGGCCGGCAAGGCCCGCCGGATCGGGCTCTCCGAGGTGACCGTCGAGGAGATCAAGCGGGCCCAGTCGGTGCACCCGGTGGCGTCCGTGCAGTCCGAGCTCTCGCTCTGGACCCGGGACGTGCTGGCCGAGGTGCTGCCGTACACCGAGGAGCAGGGCATCGCCTTCCTGCCGTTCTCGCCGCTCGGCCGGGGCTTCCTGACCGGCAGCATCGCCTCCTTCGACGAACTGCCCGCCGACGACTTCCGCCGCCGGCTGCCGCGCTTCCAGCAGGACGCGCTGAAGGAGAACCTGGCACTGGTCGGCAGGGTCAAGGAGGTCGCCGAGCGGATCGGCGCGACGCCCGCGCAGGTCGCGCTGGCCTGGGTGCTGGCGCAGGGCCGGTACGTCTTCCCGATTCCGGGCACCAAGACGCCGCGCTACCTGGTGGACAACGCGGGCGCGGCCGAGGTCGTGCTCTCGGCGGCCGACCTGGCCGACCTGGACGCGCTTCCGACGCCGACCGGCGAGCGGTACTGAGCGGCGAGCGGTACTGAGCGGAGGGCGGTGCTGAGCGGCGGAGGCTGTCCGGGCCCCGGCCCGGATCACCCCGTTACCGTTTTGGTGGCCCCGCAACGGGGCTCCCGGCCTCCGGCCCGGCATGACTGTTCCCCCCCCTGTAGTTCGCATGATCCGGGGGGTGGTGTCACCGGGCCGGAGGCATCGGTAGACCGCTGATAGACGCAGGACCACCAGTTCGCTGGGAGGCTCTTCGTAACGTGGATGCCGGCGACTGATGCCACGCCAACGAGGCCGGGACAGCACGACCTCGTAAGGGACCAGCGTGATCGACACCGGCGATGTGGACGTCTTCCTCGGCCTGGACGTCGGCAAGGGCGAGCACCACGGCACCGCCCTTACTAGGGCGGGCAAGCGGGTCTTCGACAAGCGGCTGCCGAACAGCGAACCCAAGATGCGGGCCGTGCTGGACAAGCTCACCGCCAAGCACGGCACCGTCTTGGTGGTGGTCGACCAGCCCGCCTCCATCGGCGCCCTGCCGCTGGCGGTCGCCCGGGACGCCGGCTGCCGCGTCGCCTACCTCCCCGGCCTGACGATGCGGCGCATCGCCGACCTCTACCCCGGCGAGGCCAAGACCGACGCCCGCGACGCGTTCGTCATCGCGGACGCCGCCCGCACCATGCCACACACCCTGCGCGGCATCGAACTCACCGACGAGACGATCGCCGAACTGGAGATGATCGTCGGCTTCGATGACGACCTCGCCGGCGAGGCCACCCGCATCGCCAACCGCCTGCGCGGCCTGCTCACCCAGATCCACCCCCACCTGGAACGCGTGCTCGGCCCCAGGCTCGACCACCCCGCAGTCCTCACCCTGCTGGAGCGGTTCGGCTCACCGGCCGCCCTACGCAAGGCCGGACGCCGCCGCCTGATCGCCGTCGCCCGGCCCCTGGCACCGCGCATGTTCGAGCGCCTCATCGAGGACCTCCTCACCGCACTCGACGAGCAGACCGTCATCGTCCCGGGCACCGAGGCCGCCGCACTCATCGTCCCCAGCCTGGCCAGCTCCCTGCGAGCCGTCCTCGACCAGCGCAAAATCCTGGAGAACCGCATCCAGGAACTGCTCGACGAGCACCCGCTGTCCAAGGTCCTCACCTCCATGCCCGGCATCGGGCCCAGGACCGGCGCCCGGGTCATGATCGACGTCGGCGACGCCAGCGCCTTCCCGACCGCTGCCCACCTCGCCTCCTACGCCGGCCTCGCCCCCGCGACCCGCAGCTCCGGCTCCTCCATACGCGGCGAGCAACCCTCCCGCCGAGGCAACAAGCAGCTGAAACGCGCGTTCTTCCTCGCCGCGTTCGCCTCACTCAGCGACCCGGCCTCCCGGGCCTACTACGACAAGAAGATCGCCCAGGGTAAACGGCACACCCAGGCACTCCTCTGCCTGGCCAGACGCCGCGTCGACGTCCTATTCGCCATGCTCCGCGACGGCACCTTCTACCAGTCCCGGCCCGCGTCAGCCGGCAGTTGAACTCCCAAGGGATCTGCCAGCAGCACCACGCGGCCGACTGAGGGGTCGAACCCGAGCACCGGGTTCCCGTAGTCACCTTCGGCCGTCATCACCACCGGCTTGCCCAGCCGACGACCGAGCGCGGCCAGGAACCGGCACAGGACGTCTACGCCTTCCTGGCCCTGAAGCTCGCGAAGGTCAACGTCGAAGTCGATCTCGTCGGCAGACATCGGACGGAAGATCGCCAGCACAGCCGGGACCGGCCACACCCGCAGATCAACCGTCTCCGCGTCGGCGGGACGCGACAGCACCTCCGCAGCAGCGGGCAGTGGCCCGGCGACGCCGCCCACTGAGTACTCCCACGTCCACCCGTTCGACCCGACCAGGTCGAACACCGCCTGCCAGTCCTCGACTGAGGTGCCCGCCACGCACACATCCGGCAGAGCACCCATCAGGTCAGGGTCGAAGAAGTCCTTGACGTCATCCCACAGCAGATCCGGCACCCCGCCATGCTGCCCGCTCACACCCCGGATCGCAGCCCGATTTCCTTGACGAACCCCATAGAGGCACCCCCCCGCCTCGGACCGCCGTCAGGCCTCCCGGACCCAGATCAGCTGCCGCCCGGTCTCGGCGGGAGCCCTGACGGCGGTCTCGGCGACCCGGTCGAGCCGGTAGCCGAGCTTGCGCGGGACGGCCGCGCTGGCGCCGTTCGCCTCGTCGCAGTGGATCTCCACCCGCGCGATGCCGGGCAGCGCCAGGGCGGCCTCGGTCAGCGCCCCGGCCGTGGTGGTGGCGATGCCGCGGCCGGCGTGCCGGGCGGCGACCCAGTAACCGATCTCCAGTGCGCCGGGGCCGATCCGGCCGTGCAGGCCGAGGGCGCCGACCACGCCGCCGGGTTCGGTGTCCAGGCCGACCAGGTACATGAAGTCGGTGCCGGCCTCCCAGGCGAGGGAGCCGGCCCGGGCCAGCTCGGCGGTCTGCGCCCGGGTGGGGGGCTCGGCCGCCCACTCCATCCAGGGCCGCAGGTGGTCCAGGTTGGCGCGGACGGCCTTGTTGAGCGCCGCCGCGTGCGTGCTGCGGCGGCGCTGCAGCGAGATCCCGCCGGGCAGCCGCAGTTCCTCGGGCGGCCGCCCGGCGGTGACGGCGGTGGGGCCGGGCACGTGGAGCGGGGTGGGCGGGTACTTGCAGGACCGGGACTGCGGGTGGCTCATGACCGCGATTATGTCCTTGGCCGGGACCTGTCACCAATGAATTCCGGACGGCCTCCCACCAGGCCTCTCGTCAGTCCCCGCCGCGCCCCGGCCGCACCCCCGGCGCACCGGGGCGCACCCGCGCCCGGCGCTCAGAGCCGGATCAGCACCTCGTCCAGCTCCTTGCGCCGCAGATCCGGCACCCGCGCCCCCTCGGCCGGGTAGCCGACCGGGATGACGTACGCGGCGCGCTCCTCCAGCGGGCGCTCGCAGACCTCGTTGAGGAACTTCATCGGGCTCGGCGTGTGGGTCAGCGTCGCCAGCCCGGCCTGGTGGAGCGAGGCCAGCAGCAGTCCGACCGCGATCCCCACCGACTCCTTGGTGTAGTACGGGCGCGGCGAATCGGGCCCCTTGTGCACCTCGAACACCACGATCACCGCCGGGGCGTCCTCCAGGAACGGCTTGCGCCAGTCGGTGCCGATCGGCGCCAGCGCGGCCAGCCACTCCTCCGACGCCCGGTGCGCGTAGAACTCGCGCTCCTCGACCTCGGCGGCCTCGCGCAGCCGCCGCTTGCGCTCCGGGTCGGTGATCACCACGAACCGCCAGGGCTGGACGTGCGCGCCGCTGGGCGCGGTGTTGGCGGTCCGGATCGCCCACTCGACGACCCCGTCCGGGATCGGGCGGGTCGCGTAGTCGCGGACGGTCCGGCGCTGCGCCATCACGTCGTGGAAGGACCTGCTGCGGGCCTCGGCCTCGTGGGCCGGCACCGTCATCGGGGTGAGGGGGACGGTCGGGTAGGGCGTCCCTGCCACTGCACTGTCAACCATGGCCGACAGCACAGCACATGACGGCCGTGCCGGGAAGAGGTCGAGACCAATCCGCAGATCAGGTCCATCCGGCGGGTCCGTCCAGCAGGCCCACGCGGCAGGGCCGCCCGGCGGGGCCGCCCTGCCGGACGGGACTACAGCTCGTGCACCCGCCCGTCCCGGACCTCGATCCGCCGGTTCACCGAGACGGTGTCCAGCATCCGCCGGTCGTGGGTGACCAGCAGCAGGGTCCCGGTGTACGAGCCGAGCGCCGCCTCCAACTGCTCGATCGCGGGCAGGTCCAGGTGGTTGGTGGGCTCGTCCAGCACCAGCAGGTTGACCCCGCGCGCCTGGAGCAGCGCCAGCGCGGCCCTGGTGCGCTCGCCGGGGGAGAGGGTGCCGGCCGGGCGCTTCACGTGCACCGCCTTGAGGCCGAACTTGGCCAGCAGGGTGCGCACCTCCTCCGGCGTGAACTCCGGGACGGCGGCGGCGAAGGCCTCCGCCAGCGGCTCGCCGCCGAGGAACAGCCCGCGTGCCTGGTCCACCTCGCCGACCACCACGCCGGAGCCCAACGAGGCGCTGCCGCCGTCGAGTTCGAGCCGACCGAGCAGAGCGGCCAGCAGCGTCGACTTGCCCGCGCCGTTGGCGCCCGTGATGGCGACCCGGTCCGCCCAGTCGATCTGGAGGTCCACCGGGCCGAAGGCGAAGTCACCGCGGCGGGCGACGGCCGCGCGCAGGGTCGCGACCACCGAGCCGGAGCGCGGCGCGGTGGCGATCTCCATCCGCAGCTCCCACTCCTTGCGCGGCTCCTCGACCACGTCCAGCCGCTCGATCATCCGCTGGGTCTGCCGGGCCTTGGAGGCCTGCTTCTCGGTGGACTCGGCGCGCTGCGCCTTTCCGATCTTGTCGTTGTCGGAGGACTTGCGGCGGGCGTTGCGCACGCCGTGCTCCATCCAGCCGCGCTGCATCCGGGCCCGGGCCTCCAGCCCGGCCTTGGTGTCGGCGTACTCGTCGTACTCCTCGCGGGCGTGCCGGCGGGCCACCGCGCGCTCCTCCAGGTACGCCTCGTAGCCGCCGCCGTACAGGTTGACCTGCTGCTGGTGCAGGTCCAGCTCCAGCACCTTGGTGACGGTGCGGGCCAGGAACTCGCGGTCGTGGCTGATCAGCACGGTGCCCGCGCGCAGGCCCTTGACGAAGGCCTCCAGCCGCTCCAGGCCGTCGAGGTCGAGGTCGTTGGTGGGCTCGTCCAGCAGGAAGACGTCGTAGCGGGAGAGCAGCAGCGAGGCGAGGCCGGCCCGGGCGGCCTGGCCGCCGGACAGCGCCGTCATCGGCAGGTCGAGCGAGACCTTCAGGCCGAGCGAGTCGGCGACCTCCTCGGCGCGCTCCTCCAGGTCGGCGCCGCCCAGCTCCAGCCAGCGGTCCAGGCTCGCCGCGTACGCGTCGTCGGCGCCCGGGCGGTCCTCGACCAGGCCCTCGGTGGCCTCGTCCAGCGCGGTCTGCGCGGCTGCCACGCCGGTGCGGCGGGCCAGGAAGTCGCGCACCGACTCGCCCTCGCGCCGCTCCGGCTCCTGGGGCAGGTGGCCGATGTTGGCGGTCGCCGGGCTGAGCCGCAGCGAACCGCCCTCGGGGGTGTCCAGCCCGGCCAGCAGCCGCAGCAGCGTCGACTTGCCGGCGCCGTTCACGCCGACCAGGCCGATCACGTCACCGGGGGCGACGACCAGGTCCAGGCCGGAGAAGAGGGTGCGTTCGCCGTGACCGGCGGCGAGGTCCTTGACTACGAGTGTGGCGCTCATGATGAGCCCGATTGTAGGAGGAACGGGCCGGGTGGCGGAAAAGCCCGGGGCCGCGGCGCGGCTGCCGCGACCCCGGGGACCGGCCACGCGGGCCGGTCAGGAGGTCACGTGGACTTCTCCGAGAAGTAGTCGGACATCCGGGCTCCCGGTGCGCCGAAATTCGGTTGCCCGGGTCCGGTGCCGTGCGTAGCGTGGACGGAGTCATCCGCCAGACAAGGAGAAGGCCGTTGCTCTACTGAGGTCCCGAGACACCGCCCCCGCCGCACAGGCCCTTCGCCGCGCGGTGTGCGAGTGTGCGACCTCAGTCACGGCCCCGTGGCGAGCCCGATCCGGCTGATCCGGATCCGCCCCGCCCTCCCCCCCGGCCGTACCGGCCCGCACCCGCGGTGTCTCCCCGTGTTGCTCATCGTTCCCTTCGGCAACCACCCGGGAGGCCCTCCATGGCACAACCCACCACCGCCGTCCTCTGCACCGATCTCACCTTCGAGTGGCCCGACGGCAAGCCCGTCCTGGACGGCTTCCACCTCGCCGTCGGCCCCGGCCGCACCGGCCTGATCGGGCTCAACGGCGCCGGCAAGTCCACCCTGCTGCGGCTGATCGCCGGCGAGCTGACCCCGACCGGCGGCACCGTCCGGGTCGACGGCGAACTCGGCTACCTGCCCCAGGGGTTGACGCTGGACACCACCGTGCGGGTGGACGAGGCGCTCGGCATCCGGGCCGCCCGTGAGGCCCTGCACGCCATCGAGTCCGGGGACTCCGACCAGCGCCACTTCGACGCCGTCGGCGACGACTGGGACGTCGAGGAGCGCGCCCGCGCCACCCTCGACCGGCTCGGCCTGCACCGCCTCGGCCTCGACCGCACCACCGGGGAGCTCTCCGGCGGCGAGGCCGTCCTGCTGCGCCTCGCCGCCCTGCTGCTGCGCCGCCCCGCCGTCCTGCTGCTCGACGAGCCCACCAACAACCTGGACCGGACGGCCCGGGAGCGGCTCTACGAGACGGTCGCCGGCTGGCACGGCGTCATGCTGATCGTCAGCCACGACCGCGAACTGCTCCAGCACGTCGACCAGATCGCCGACCTGCGGGACGGCGCGGTCACCTGGTACGGCGGCAACTTCGCCGAGTACGAGCGCACCCTCGCCGCCCAGCAGGAGACCGCCGAGCGGCTGCTGCGCAACGCCGAGGCCGACGTCGAGCGCCAGAAACGGGACTTGACCGAGGCCCGCACCCGGCTCGACCGCAGCGCCGGCTACGGCAAGAAGCGCTCGGTCACCCGCAACGACCCGCACATCTTCGCGGGCAAGCTCAAACGCCAGGGCCAGGAGACGGCCGGGCGGCTCCAGGGCATGCACACCGAGCGGCTGGAGGAGGCCCGGCAGCGGCTCACCGCCGCCGAGGAGGCGGTGCGCGACGACGCCGAGATCCGGATCGACCTGCCGCGCACGGCCGTCCCGGTCGGGCGCACCGTGCTCACCCTGCAGAAGGTCCGGCTGCCCTACGGCACCACCGCGGACCTCGACCTGCGCGGCCCCGAGCGGATCGCCCTGGTCGGCCGCAACGGCTCCGGCAAGACCACCCTGCTGCGCACCATCGCGGGCGAACTCGCCCCGCTGGAGGGCGAGGTCGGCACGCCGGTGCCGTTGCGCCACCTGCCGCAGCGGCTCGACCTGCTGGACGACAAGCTGACCGTGGCGGAGAACGTCAAGCTGTTCGCCCCCGCCGCCGGGGACAACGCGATCCGTGCCCGGCTGGCCCGCTTCCTGTTCCGCGGCGGCCGGGCCGACCAGCCCGCCGCCACCCTCTCCGGCGGCGAGCGGTTCCGGGCCACCCTGGCCGCGCTGCTGCTGGCCGACCCGCCGCCGCAGCTGCTGCTGCTCGACGAGCCGACCAACAACCTGGACCTCGCCAGCGTCCGCCAGCTCACCCAGGCGCTCGCCGCCTACCAGGGCGCGCTGATCGTGGCCAGCCACGACGTGCCGTTCCTGCGCGGCCTGGGCCTCACCCGGTGGCTGGAGCTGGACGGCGAACTGCGGGGGGTGGATCCGATGTAGGGGGAGCGGTACGGCGCGGGCGGCCTCGCCCGCGCCGCGGCCGCTACTGCTCGCCGAGGACGTGGCGGGCCGTGCTCAGGGCGGAGTCCTTGAGCCCGGCCAACTCGTCATCGGTGAACACCGGTGTGCGGATGTCCGGTGGGATGCCGGGGCCGTCGAAGGTGCTGCCGTCGGGCATGAGGTACTTCTCGTTCGGCAGCACCACCATGAAGTCCGGCGAGAGGGTCTTGATCAGCACGTCGGAGAAGACGCCCTGGGTGTTCTCGCCGATCCGGACGACGTGCGGGGAGCGGCCCATCAGGGTCTGGGTGAAGGTCTCGGCGGCGCTGATCGACAGCGAGGAGGTGAGCAGGGCGACGGGGCCGGTGAAGTGCTCGGTGTGCGCGGGCCGCACCACGACCGGCTGCGGCCGGGTGAACTTCGTGGGGTCGGCCGGGTCGTCGCGGGCCACCTTGCGGTAGGCGACGTACGGGCGGTCGGTGAGCCGGGCGGCGATCTGCTGCCCGAGCGCGTCCGAGCCCCCGCTGTTCAGCCGGACGTCGATCACCAGGCCGTCGAGCCGGTCGGGGTCGGCGAGCAGGGCGTCCAGCGCCCGGTCGAGCTCCTTGGCCTGGGCGGCGAACCCGCCGGTCGCGTAGCCGTCGAAGCCGCTCACCCGCAGGTAGCCGATGCCGTCCGGGAGCCGGCCCACGCCCAGCCGGCTCACCCCCTGCGCGTTGACGGCGAACTCCTGTTCGGGGGCGGTAAGTTGTGCGTCGACGGCCTTGCGGGCCGCGTCCCGTAGGGCGGGCGTCGACTTCAGCGAGCCGTCGCGCCGACCGGAGAAAACGCCGGTCGGGCCGGTGCCGGTCACCCGGGCCAGACCGGTGTGCGCGTCCTTGAGCGGGGTCAGCAGGTCGATGAAGATCTGCTGGAGCTGGTCGGTGGTGGTCGCCGGAGTGATCTTCGCGCGCTGCTCCTCGCGGGCCGCGTGCCAGTCGATCCCCTTGGCGGCGAAGAAGGGGTAGTTCTCCTCGAAGGTCTCCCAGAACCGGTCGAAGACCGCGAGCGGGTCGTCGGGGGCGGGCCGGGTGCACAGCGCCGGCAGCGCGTCCAGGCGGCGCAGCGTCTTGGTGCCCGTCCCGCCCTCCTCGGTGTCGGTCGCCCGGCGCCCGCCCGGCTGCGGGGTGAGGGTGACGGCGTTGTCGCCCAGGACGTACCGGACGGTGCCGTCCCGGCCGGGGGCGCCGTCCTGCGTCCCGGTGACCCACCCGGGCACGCAGCTGTGCGTCGTCACGTCGTAGGTGGTCAGGCTGCTCCCGGAGACCACGGCCACCAGGCCGTACCCGTCCATCTGCCAGACCCCTTGCAGGGACCTGCCCCGCCCGTCCTGGCCGTCGGCCCGCGTCGCGGCCACCCCCGGCGCCGCCACCGCGACCGTCGTCGCGAGCGCCACCGCCGTGGCCGCCACCGCCCGGCCGACCGCCGCTCTGCCCACGGCCGCCCCGCTCGCAGCCCCACCTGCGGCCCCGCTCACCGTCGCCCCGCTCGCCGCCGCCCTGCCCACTGCCCTGCGCGTCATCTCCGGCCTCCGCCGAACCGCCCGGCCTCCCCCGCGGAACCGCTCCGCCGCCTTGCCCCCGACGCTACGGCGGCCCCCACCGCCCCGGCGTCATCCCGCGCGCCCGACCCCCGCCCGACTTCGGGGCTACCCGCGGCTCCGCCGAAACCACTCCATGGGGGTATCGACAGCAAACCCCTTTGACGGCGGGTGAAAATCCTCCGCCGGTGGTCCCAACTCCGGTGCGCTCCAGTACCATCGGCGCCATGCCTGCGCTCAACATCGAGTACACGGAGCACGAGCTCGCCGCGATCCGCGAGGCCGCTGCCGCGGACGGGAAGAGCATCAAGGCGTACATCCACGACCTGAGCGTGCGGGAGCAGCAGCGGCGGGTGTTCGTGGACCACGCGGTGGCGTTCTGGAAGTCGCACCGGGCGGAGTTCGACGCCGCGTTCCCGGAGGACGCGCCGGCGGCGTGAACGGCGCGGCGGGGGTGCGGGGATGATGCTGCTCCACGTCGACCTGCGCTGGCTGCTCGACGTGCAGGAGCTGGCCTCGCCGGAGGACCTCAGCGTGCGGGACTACTCCGCGCTCCAGGCCGCCGTCGCCCGGCACCGGGTGAACACCGCGCAACTCGGCCACGACGCCGACGCCGCCTGGTGCGCGGCCACCCTGATGCACACCATCGTGCTGCTGCGCCCCTTGCCGGTGCGCAACAACCTGTACGCCTGCATGACGACGGCCGCGTACATGCACGCGGCCAAGGAGGGCATCGACCCGCCGTACGGGGCGCTGGTCGAGCTGGCCCGTGACATCGCGGCGGGCGGGGCGGACGTGTTCGCGGCGGCCGACCGGATCCGCTCCTGGCGGATCTGAGGCCGGCCGCCGCGCGGACGGTCACCAGGGAAGGGCGTCCCCGGAAAGCGCCCCGGGGGAAGGGGCGCCCCCGAGAGGGGCCGTCATCCGTGCCCGGGGATTCAGGACTTGGTGGACCTCAGCTTGCCCGCGACCAGCGTTCCCAGCCGGTCCAGGCCGACCACGGCGGCGGCCAGCACCACGAACTCGACCGTCAGCAGGGCTATCTGGCCCCAGACGTAGCCGTAGCCCTTGGTGGTGGGGTCGAAGAAGAAGTACGGGTAGGGCGTCGGGTAGTCGTCGAACAGCGCGTTCCGGGCGAGCACGATCGCCGCGTAGCCGAGCGGGAAGGCCAGCCAGAGCGGGATGTCCTTCCAGGCCGCCGCGTTGCGCGGCTTCAGCACCAGCCAGTCGGCGATCACCATCACCGGCGTCACGTAGTGCAGGAAGAACGACGACCAGTGCGCGAGCTTGTCCGGCCCGCTGACCAGCCCGGGCAGCGGGTTGGCGCCGTGCTGGAGCAGGACGTGCGAGACCAGCCCGGTGATCAGTATGTACAGGGTGGCGGCGCCGCGAAGCCGGGGCGCGGGCGCGTCCACGGTGTCGCGCTTGAGCATCCAGTACACGGCGCCGATGAAGTAGCCGAGCACGATGACGTTGCTCTGCACGGTGAAGAACACCAGCGGCGCGGTTCCGAGGGTCAGGCCGAGGCCCGCCGAGAGCACGATGCCCATGCGCCACCACAGCGCGGGGCGGGTCCGGACTGTCATGCGGCCACCAGTTCGTTTCAGGCGATACGGGAGGTATCGGACGGTTAAGGGGGAAGATCGCACTCTACTCGCAGGTAGCGGCGGGACGGAAGAAACGGTCCTGCTCGGGGCCGGTCTCGCCGGACCCGCCGGACCCGCCGGACTCCGCAGCGCCGCCGACCCCTGGGGCGCCAGAGCCCCCTGAGCCCCCCTCGGCTCGACCCGGCAGGACGAAGCCCGACTCGTACGCCGCGATCACCGCCCGGGTGCGGTCGCGGGCGCCCAGCTCGGCGAGTGGCGACGATCAGCAGTAGGAGGGCGAGGCCCAGCGCCGGGCCGGTGAGCATCCAGCCGGGGAATCGGTCCTCCCGGTGCCACCGCGCCCGCCGCCAGGGCCGGCAGCAGCCCGGTCGGCGCCGCGCGTCCTCCCTGGTCCTCATGCCGTCCACGGTCCCGTCGCTCCCCGGGCCGACGCGTCAACCCGGCGAACGGTCCCGCTCCCCCTCCAGGGGGATCTTGCCCTGCGACCCTCCTCCCGGGCCGGGGGAGCGTCGTTGACCCGGGCACACGCCTCACGAGACGCGCAGGTGGACGGGAGAGGACACCGCCATGGCCGAACCGTCCGTACCGGTACCGCCGCCCCGGTACCCGCACCCGCCCCTGCCACCGGTCGCCCCGGCGGCGCCCGACCCGCTGCAGCAGCTCATCCAGGCCCAGGCCGGTGCGCCGCGCGGCGACGCCACCGCCTACCTGCGGGCGGGGGCGCACCTCGACCCGGCCTTCCGGGACGCGGTGATCGAGGAACTCGCCGAACACCCGTACCGGGTACCGCCGCCGACCCCCGGCGTCGACCTGGCGGCGGTGCTCAAGGAGTGCTACGCGGCCCGGCGGCAGGCGGTGGGGCGGGCGGTGCTGGTCCTGCTGGCCGCGGCCGTGCTGCCCGTGCTCGTGGTGTGCGTCGTCGTCTCCCTCGTGGCGTCCGGTCAGGCCGGCGTGCCGCACGCGCTCGACGTGCTGGTGCGGCTCTGGCTGCTGCAACTGGCCGTCCCCCTGGTGTTCGTGGCGGCCTGGCTGATCCGGTCCGACCGGCCCCGGCGCCGCCGGAGCGGCACCTGGCTGGCCGTCGGCTGCCTGCTCGTCGCGGTCGAGGTGCTCGGATGGCACTGGATCGCCGCCCTGCTGGCCGTCTGGTTCGCGGTGTCCCTGGCCGGCCGGCGGCGGCTCGAACAGACGCTGTACGAGCTCGGCACCGGCCGGGCCGCCACCCCCGAGGACCCCCTCCGCAAGAACCTGTACGAGCGGCTCGCGCGGCGGCAGGCCGACCCCGACGTCGTCTACAGCGACTACGCGCCCTTCGTCGGCGCCGGGATCGAGATCGACCACTGGTCCTTCGCCGACGACCTGCTGCCCGAGGTGGCCAAGGCCGAACCGGACTCCACCGCACAGGCGTTGACCGTCCCGGCCGTCCACGCCCGGCTGCGCACCGAACTCGCCCGCCTCGGCGCCACCGACACACCCGCCTACCCGGGCGACCGCCTGCACGGGATCGCCGTGCACGACCTCGTGTTCAAGAGCGGCAAGCGCCTCGGCCCCGCCGCCGACTGGTGCGGCCACGGCCCCGGCACCGCGTTCGCCGCCCTCGCCCCGTACGCGGCCCACTGCGCCGCCGCGCCGAACGGGGGCGGGCCGGACCCGGAGCACTGGTGGGTGGAGAGCGTCGACCTCGCCGCCGAGGAACGGCTGCGGCACTACCTGGCGGTGCGGATCGCGGGCTGGCGCGAGGAGATCGTCGTCACCGTGTTCGTACGTGCCCAACTCCAGGGCGGACAGCTGTTCCTGGAGAGCAGGGCCTTCGTGCTGCCGCCGATCGCGCGCGCCTACCACGCGATCGACACCGCGGCACCGCCCGCCGATCCCGGTGACTGGCTCGGCCTCTGCGCGGCGTCCCTGGCGGCGCTGCCCGCTCTGGTGGCGGGCTCGGTCGGCGTGCTGCGCCGCGCCGCGCGCAGCCGGCGGGCCGTCGGGCGCAACGCGCTCCGCTACGCCCGGATGTGCCGGGAGAACCGGCTGGTCGACCACGGCCCCACGCTGTCCGTCCGGGAGCTGGGTGCGGAGCGCGCGTACCAGCAACTGTTCCAGGAGATGGACGTCCAGCGGTACGTGAAGTGCGTCAGGGCCCGGATCGTGTCGGCCGTCGGCGACTGCCTGCGCGACCACGGCTACCGGACGGACGGGGCGGAGCAGTTGCAGCACGTGGTGATCAACAACGGCGTGCAGGTGCACGGAGACGTCCACGGCGTCGTGCAGAGCGGGGACGCGGCCAGCGCCTCGTACCGGACGCTCACCACCCCGGCGCCGCGCGTCGGCGGCACCCGGCAGGACTGAACGGCGCCAGGAACAAGCGGCGCCAGGAACAAGCGGCACCAGGAAACAAGCGGCACCAGGAACAGGGGAGCAGCGTGAACGGCGACGGCCACGGGATCAGCATCACCGGCAACGTCACGGGCATCGTGCAGAGCGGCAGCCACGCCCGCGCCGAGTACACCCACCCGCAGACCGCCCCCACCCCGGGCGAGGCACCCGAACTGCGCGCCCTGCGCACGGCGGTGGACGCGCTGCGCGAGCGGCTGCGGGCGCTCGCCCCGGACGAACTGCCGCCGGCCGCCGCGGAGGTGGCCGGGCAGGCGCTCGACGAGCTGGCGGCAGCCGCCCCTGAGGACCAGCAACGGGACGGCGGCCGCGTCAGGCGCGCCGTGTTCACGCTCACCGGCGCCCTCGGGGCCGCGACGGCCCTCACCGAGGCCCTGCGGGCCCTGACCACGGCCGCCGCCCCCTGGTTCTGAGGCCCGCCCGCCGGCCTTTCGCCTGTCTGCCCGCCTGCCCGCCCGGCCTCTGGGCTCAGGCCGTCCGGTGGATCAGCCGGTCCTCGTCGTCGGTGCGGCCGTCCGGGTCCGGCAGCAGCCCGAGCCGCTCGGCGAGCCGGCGGGACGGCACGTTGTCCGCGTGGATCAGGGCGACCACCGGCACGCCGGGGAAGCGCGGCAGCGCCTCCGCCATCGCCGCCCGGGCCGCCTCGGCGGCGTAGCCCAGACCCCAGGCGGACGGCCGGAAACGGTAGTAGAGGTTGAACACCCGCTCGCCGTCCAGCGTGTGCAGGTAGAGCCCGGCGAACCCGATGACCGCCTCCGGCTCCGTCCGGGTGGACACGGTGCAGTACCCCACCCCGTCCCGCGCCCAGTCGGCGACGAAGCCGTCCAGCATCTCCCGGCTCGCCGCCCGGTCCCGGTGGGGCCCGTTGGGGTTGTAGCGGTTGGTCTCCGGATCCCCGTGGATCGCGAACACCGCCTCCACGTCCCCCTCCTGGGGCCGGCCGAGGATCAGCCGCTCGGAGGCGGTGACGATCGTGCGGGCGGCGGGTTCGGTGGCGGGTCCGGTGGCGTGTCCGGTGGTGGTCATGGCGCTTCCCCCGTGTCGTGCGTAATAGGTCTACCGCACCTTAGGCCATTACCTCGACAGCCGCCCGACCATTTCCGCCCACCCGCCCCGGCTACAGGATCGGCTCACACCCGATCGCCTTGCCCCCGGCGGTGAGGAACTGGCGCATCAGGTCCTTCTGGTCGGGGAACAGGAAGCGCTTGTCGAGGGTGGGTTCGTACCCGCCGTCGACCGTGAAGAAGACGTCCTTGCCCTGACAGGTGGCGACGAGTGTCCCGCCGGCGACCCAGCTGGCTCGCCCGAACTCGGACGGTTCCCTGCCGTCCTTCTGGGTCAGGGCGGTGACCCGCGGCTCGGTGGTGATCGCGAATTCCTGTGACCGACTGTCGTGCCTCGGGTCCTCGCCGATCGTGCAGGACCAGATCGGGTTGGACGCGGTGGTGACCCGCTGCGGCATGGGCCACTGGGCCTCGGGGTTCTTCGAGGGTGCGAACCCGGGCAGGCCGCAGAGGTTGGCCCAGTCCGGTTCCGTCTGGGCCGCCTTCGCCGACAGGCTCTTCGGTTCTGGAAGTGTCCGGTCCGCGCACGAGCGGGCCTTGGCCACACTGTTGGCGAAGGCCACGGCCAGCCGGGCCCTGGCCTCGTCATGGCCCGCCTCGCTGGTGCTCACCTCGGCACGCACGCCCTTCTGGCACCCCTCGGGGAGCACGGCCCACGCGACGCCCGGGGTGACCGAGCCGGCCGATTCGCCGGAGAACAGCCGGGCATCCGACGCGGCCAATGCGCCCGGGCCGTCAGCGGTGTTGAGGACGATGGTGAACCGCACGACCTTCTTGGAAGTCTCGAACAGGCCGGAGCTGACCGTGGCGGAGCAGCTGTTCCCGGTGGAGTTCTTCGTCGCCGAGTAGCCATTCCTGTTCTCACTCATCGGTCCGGACCCCAGCAGGTCGTGCACCTGCTCCGCTGTGGCCGCTCCGTCGCACACGCTGTCGGGCCCGCCGATGTTCGTCAGCCGGTACAGCGCGAACCCCGCCGCCCCTGCCAGGGCGAGGGAGAATGTCAACAGCACCGCCGCCAGCCGCACCCGCAGGGCGCGCGTGGTGAACCCGCGTCGATCGAGCGCCGCGTCGACCTTGCCGGCCAGCCCTACGGCGTCGTCGGGACGCTCGCTCTTGCTCTTGGTCTCCATAGTCCTCACGCCCTGCCGAACACGGTGCGGTAGGTGGTGTCGATTCCGTTGTTGTAGGCGGATCCCGCGGTCTTCTGGAGCTGCTGTGGCACGCCCCCGTCGAGGTCCATGGTCTGATGGTCGACTCCAGACATGATCAGCTTGTAGTCGATCATCGCCTTCAGCTGCTGCTGTCCTGCGGAGAAGTGGGAGCTCAGATTGTCCTGGAGCTTGCTGTCGATCTTGGCCTTGGCGGCGTCGGCGTAGGTGGCCGTCCCGATATCGGCGTAGCGCTGCGCGATGTCGCCCACACCCGGAATCAAGTTCACGGGTGTGCCGAGCAGGTGGTAATTCATCTTCGCCTGCCAGTCCTGGGCAGACTTGTCGGAGTCCGCGTGGTCGACGACGGAGTCGGCGTACACCGCGTCGAGCGCGCCGAGAGTCCTGCCGGACTCGTGGACGAGGGCATCCAGTCCGTGGTTCACGCCACCCATCGCATCGGGCTTCACCGCGTCGGGGCCGTACCCGTCCAGGCGGCGGGCGATCTCCTGGGTCTCGGCGTGCTGGATGACGGCGAATGCCGCCGGGTCCTCGACGGTGCCTCGGATCAGGCGCAGCAGCTGCTCGCGGTTGACGGTGAGCCCGTCCGGCTGGGACGCGCCGTACAGGTCCTTGCCGAGGATCTCGTGCGTGTCCGCGGCGTAGTCGGCGATCATGTCGGCCATCGGCCGACGGAGTCCGGCCGGAAGGGACGTCTTGTCCCCGGGGCCGGTGCCGGCGAACGACTTCATCGTCTCGTCCATGATCTGCGACATGACCTTGTCGTGCGGGCGGACGACCGGTTGGTCGCTGTGCGGGTCCCGACCGGTCGTGGCCGCCTCCAGGGCGTAGCCGAATGCGCTACGGGAGGGAGTGAAGTCGGCGGGAACGTTCTGCTCGTTTCCCTGGAAGGGCCACTTCCGGTCGTGCAGCAGGTAGTCCAGGTTCTTGCTCTTCCCGGGGTCGAGGAAGTCCTTCGACGCCTCGGGGTTGCGGCTGAACGCGTTCATCAGACCGCCCATCGGGTCGGACTGGTTGACCCGGCCGTTCCAGTTCGGGCCCCAGAGGTCCTCGCCCTTGGTCTTGCTGGTGCGCTCGTAGTCGACCAGGTCGTTGCCGACCTTGAGCAGGAACGCCTTGTCGTACGTCCCCTTCGCCCCCATCAGCGCCGTCAGCGCCGGGTAGTTGTCGTTGAACCCCGCCGCGGAGCCTCCCGGGCGGCGGGCGGCGGCCAGCAGGCCGTCCTCCCAGGCCTGGCCCATTCCGCCGTCATGGGTGGCCGTGGCGAGCGCCACCGACAGGTTGCCGTAGACGTCCTGGTAGCCCTTGGCGTTGTGGTTGCCGTGGGCGAGGCCGTCGTAGACCTTGCTGTACTCCAGCAGGGCGTCCGGGCCGGTCTTCCCGCCGTAGTCGAGGCCGTTGAGCAGCGTGGTGGAGAAGTCCTTGTTGCCCGCGTTGGCGGCCATGATGTCCTGCAGCTGCTTCAGCTGCGGATCGCTGAGGCTGCCGGCCTTGGCCATCAGGTCCTTGGCCCGGTTGGCGTCGGCGACCGGGCCGCCGCCGTAGGGCGTGGGGTTGAAGGCCGTGGTGCTGGTGCCGATGTCGCCCTGGAGCGCGGCGGTGGCCCGCTGGTCGGCGGAGTCGGCCTTCTCGACGGCCTTCGTCAGCCGGGCCGCGATGGCCTCGGCCTTGGCCGCGAGTGCCTGAGCCAGCTTCGCGCCGTCGGGGTCGTTCCTCGCCTCCTTCGGCAGGGTCCAGTTGACCTGGCCGTCCGCGGCGACGGTCATGTTGTCGCCCTGGGCGTCGTGGATCGCCGTGTCGAGGTCGCGGCGGGCGGCGGCGAAGTCCTCGGCGGCGGTCTTCATGATCGCGGCGAGGGCGGTGGCGACGGCCGAGGCCTGCTTGAAGTCGCCGTCGACGGCCTGGAGCGCCTTGGTCGCGTCGTCGGCCGCCGCGCCCTTCCAGCCGGCCCGCTGAGCGGTGCTGGTGAGGTCCTTGGCGACCCGGCCGTCCAGCGAGGTGAGGGCTTTGGCGACGCCGGCCCAGGCTTCGGCGGCGTCGGTGATCCCGGAGAAGTCGGCCTCGTGCAGTTCCTTGAAGGACACCATGTGTCCGGTTTCCCCCTTCTGGTCTTCCAACTGCTGTTCTTCTGGCGCCGGACAGGATCTAGCGGCCCGCGCGGAGGTCGGCGGCGGTCGCGGCCTCGTTGGCGCTGTAGGACTGCTGGGTCCGGTCGAGGTTGCCGGCGGCCTTGCCGAGCGTGTCGTGCAGGGCCTTGCACTGCTGCATCCAGCGCTCGGTGCAGCCGGTGAGGGCGCCGCCGAAGGAGAAGCCGCGGATCCTGGTCGACGCGGTGCTCGCGTACTCGGTGAGGCTGTGTGCGCCGGGCCCGGCCTTGCCGTTCGCGCTGTCGAGGTCGGTGGCGATCTGTCGGGCCATCCCGGCCGAGGCGTTGAGCTCGTGCGGGACGTCCAGCCGGGTGGTCACCGGGCCCGGGGCGAGGACGGGCGCGGGCACGTTGCCGCCACCGGACTGGACGGGTGGGGCGTACGGCGCGGTCCTGGTCGGGCCGGGCGCCGGATCCGAGGCCGGCGCGACCGGCCCGGTGGTGAAGTACGGGCTAACCATGTGTGTGGAACTCCTTCTCGTCGAGAAGGGGTCGATCCCCCCTGTGGCATGACGACGGTACAGGGACCCTCCGTCAGTGCACTGACGCACCCTGCGTGTTCGCGGTCGCACGGCGGGTGGATGGGGGAGGAGGTCTTGTTACCGGCGGGTCGCTTCTCTATCATCACGGGTGTTACAGCTTTACTGTCAAACCCAGAAGGGTTCTGCAGCCAGTGCGTGACACGAGCAGTGCGCCGGGTGCCACGGCCGCCGGCCCCGGCCCGTTGGCGGGGGTGCGGGTGGTCGAGCTCGCGGGGATCGGGCCGGGGCCGTTCGCGGCGATGCTGCTGGCCGACCTGGGCGCCGACGTGGTGCGGGTGGACCGGCCGGATCCGTCACCGCTGGGCATCGATCCGGCGTGCGACGTGACCAACCGGAACAAGCGGTCGGTGCTGGTCGACCTCAAGTCCCCGGCGGGGCCCGGCCTGGTGCTGGACCTGGTCGAGCGCGCGGACCTGCTGATCGAGGGCTACCGGCCCGGGGTCGCGGAGCGGCTCGGGGTCGGGCCGCAGCACTGCCTGGCCCGCAACCCGGCGCTGGTGTACGGGCGGATGACCGGGTGGGGGCAGCAGGGGCCGCGCGCCGCCGGCGCCGGACACGACCTCGGGTACGCGGCGGTGGCCGGGGTGCTCGGCCTGGTCGCGGGGCCGGGCGGGCCCGAGGAGGCGCCCGGCATCCCGGCCAACCTGCTGGGCGACTACGCGGGCGGCTCGCTCTACCTGGTCGTCGGCCTGCTCGCCGGGCTGCACCACGCCAGGAGCACCGGCGCCGGCCAGGTCGTCGACGCCGCGATCGTGGACGGCGCGGCGCACCTGTCCAGCATGCTGTGGGGGCTGCTCGCGGCCGGCCACTGGCAGGACCGCCGGGGCGCCAACCTGCTGGACGGCGGCGCGCCGTTCTACGCGGTCTACCGGGCGGCCGACGGCGGGCACCTGGCCGTGGGGGCGCTGGAGCCGCAGTTCTACGCCGAGTTCGCCCGGCTGCTGGACCTCGGCCCGCAGGCGCCCGGGCAGTACGACCTGGCCCGCTGGCCCGAGCTGCGGGCCCTGATCGCCGACCGCTTCGCCACCCGGACCAGGGTCGAGTGGGAGGCCGTCTTCGCCGGGTCCGACGCCTGCGTGGAGCCGGTTCTGACGATGCGTCAGGCCGCGCGGGAGGAGCATCTGCTGGCGCGCGGCACCTATGTCGAGGCGGGCGGTGTCACCCAGCCCGCCCCGGCCCCGCGCTTCTCCGCCACCCCCGGCACGCTGCGCCGCCCGCCGGCCCGGCCGGGCGCGGACACCGCCGAAGTGGCCCGCGACTGGGCCGTCCCGTCCCTCGACTCCGACAACTCCGATGCAGGACAAGGAGCGTAGCGTTGCAGCGCGAGATCTTCACCGAGCAGCACGAGGACTTCCGGGCCGCTGTGCGGGCCTTCCTCGCCAAGGAGGTGCTGCCGCACTACGACCGCTGGGAGAAGGCCGGCATCGTCGACCGCTCCGCCTGGCTGGCGGCCGGCCGCCAGGGCCTGCTCGGGATGGCCGTCCCCGAGGAGTACGGCGGCGGGGGCGCCCCGGACTTCCGCTACGCCGCCGTGCTGGCCGAGGAGTTCGCCCGGGCCGGCGCCTCCGGGCTGGCCGTCGGCCTGCACAACGACATCATCGGCCCCTACCTCACCTCGCTCGCCACCGAGGAGCAGAAGCGCCGCTGGCTGCCCGGCTTCTGCAGCGGCGAGCTGATCACCGCGATCGCGATGACCGAGCCCGGCACCGGCTCCGACCTCCAGGGCATCCGCACCCAGGCCGTCGACCGGGGCGACCACTACCTGCTCAACGGCGCCAAGACCTTCATCTCCAACGGCATCCTCGCCGACCTGGTGGTCGTGGTCGCCCGCACCACCCCCGAGGGCGGCGCGCACGGGCTGAGCCTGCTGGTGGTCGAGCGCGGCACGCCCGGCTTCGAGCACGGCCGCAACCTGGACAAGATCGGCCAGAAGGCCCAGGACACCGCCGAGTTGTTCTTCGAGGACGTCCGGGTGCCGAAGGCGAACCTGCTCGGCGAGCTCAACGGCGGCTTCGTCCACCTGATGCAGAACCTCGCCCAGGAGCGGCTGACCATCGCGGCCGCGGCGATCGCCGGCGCCGAGTACCTGGTCGAGATCACCACCGACTACGTCAAGCAGCGCGAGGCCTTCGGCCGCCCGCTGGCCAAGCTCCAGCACGTGCGCTTCGAGATCGCCGAACTCGCCACCGAGTGCGCCGTCACCCGGGCCTTCGTCGACCGCTGCATCACCGAGCACAACCGCTACGCGCTCACCCCGGTGGACGCCTCGATGGCCAAGTGGTGGGCCACCGAACTGCAGAAGCGCACCGCCGACCGCTGCCTCCAACTGCACGGCGGCTACGGGTACATGAGCGAGTTCCCGGTCGCCCGGGCGTTCACCGACGGCCGGATCCAGACCATCTACGGCGGCACCACCGAGATCATGAAGGAGATCGTCGGCCGGTCCGTCCTCGGCTGAGACCTCCCGCGAAACCCCCTGCCCCGAAAGGCGTTTGACCGTGACCACCGAAGCGTACGTCTACGACGCGATCCGCACCCCGCGCGGCCGGGGCAAGGCCACCGGCTCGCTGCACGGCACCAAGCCGATCGACCTCGTCGTCGGCCTGATCCACGAACTGCGCAACCGGCACCCCGAGTTGGACCCGGCGGCGATCGACGACATCGTGCTCGGCGTGGTCAGCCCGGTCGGCGACCAGGGCTCCGACATCGCCCGGATCGCGGCCATCGCGGCCGGCCTGCCCGACACGGTGGCCGGCGTCCAGGAGAACCGCTTCTGCGCCTCCGGCCTGGAGGCCGTCAACCTGGCCGCCGCCAAGGTCCGTTCGGGCTGGGAGGACCTCGTCCTGGCCGGCGGCGTCGAGTCGATGTCCCGGGTCAAGATGGCCTCCGACGGCGGCGCCTGGTTCGCGGACCCGATGACCGCGTACGAGACCAACTTCGTCCCGCAGGGCATCGGCGCCGACCTGATCGCCACCATCGAGGGCTTCTCCCGCACCGACGTGGACGCCTTCGCCGCCGAATCCCAGGCCCGCGCCGCCAAGGCGCAGGCGGACGGCCTGTTCGACCGCTCGGTGGTCCCGGTCCGCGACCGCAACGGCCTGGTCGTGCTGGAGCGCGACGAGTTCATCCGCCCCGGCACCACCGTCGAGACCCTGGCCGGCCTCAAGCCCTCCTTCGCCGGCATCGGCGAGGCCGGCGGCTTCGACGCCGTCGCCCTGCAGAAGTACCACTGGGTGGAGGCCATCGACCACGTCCACCACGCCGGCAACTCCTCCGGCATCGTCGACGGCGCCGCGCTCGTCGCCATCGGCAGCCGGGAGATCGGCGAGCGGTACGGGCTGCGCCCGCGCGCCCGGATCGTCTCCGCCGCCGTCTCCGGCTCCGAGCCCACCATCATGCTCACCGGCCCCGCCCCGGCCACCCGCAAGGCGCTCGCCAAGGCCGGGCTCACCGCCGCCGACATCGACCTGGTCGAGATCAACGAGGCCTTCGCGGCGGTCGCCCTGCGCTTCATCCGCGAACTGGGCTTCCGGCCCGAGCAGGTCAACGTCAACGGCGGCGCGATCGCCCTCGGCCACCCGCTCGGCGCCACCGGCGCGATGCTGCTCGGCACCGTGATCGACGAGTTGGAGCGGCGCGACCTGCGCTACGGCCTGATCACCCTGTGCGTGGGCGGCGGCATGGGCGTCGCCACCATCGTCGAGCGCATCTGACCCACTGTCCCTCGGATCCCCTCGGAGACCCTGAACTCATGAGCGACACCACCACCATCCGCTGGGAGCAGGACCAGGACGGCGTGGTCACCCTCGTCCTCGACGACCCGACCCAGTCCGTCAACACCATGAACGAGGCCTTCACCGCCGACCTCGACGCCGTCGTCGACCGGCTGGCCGGCCTCGCCGCCGCCGACGGGCTGCGCGGCGTCGTCGTCACCTCCGGGAAGAAGACCTTCTTCGCCGGGGGAGACCTCCGGCTGCTCTCCGCCGCCCGCCCCGAGGACGCCGCCGCCGTCTTCGAGAAGTCCCAGCGGATCAAGCGCGCGCTGCGCAGGCTGGAGACCCTCGGCAAGCCGGTCGTCGCGGCCGTCAACGGCAGCGCGCTCGGCGGCGGCCTGGAGATCGCCCTCGCCTGCCACCACCGGATCGCCCTGGACAACCCGGCCAGCCGGCTCGGCCTGCCCGAGGTCACCCTCGGCCTGCTGCCGGGCGGCGGCGGAGTGGTCCGCACGGTGCGGCTGTTCGGCATCACCGACGCCCTGCTGAAGTTCCTCCTGGAGGGCCGCCAGTACCGCCCGGCGCAGGCCCTGGAGCACGGGCTGGTCCACGAACTCGTCGCCACCCCGGAGGAGTTGACCGCCCGGGCGCGGGCCTGGATCGAGGCCAACCCGACCGCCGTCCAGCCCTGGGACGTCAAGGGCCACAAGATCCCCGGCGGCACCCCCGCGACCCCGGCGTTCGCCGCCAACCTGCCCGCCTTCCCGGCCAACCTGCGCAAGCAACTGAACGGCGCGCCCTACCCGGCCCCGCGCAACATCCTGGCCGCCGCCGTGGAGAGCGCCCAGGTCGACATCGACACCGCGATGGCGATCGAGACCCGCTACTTCACCGAGCTCGCCTGCGGACAGACCAGCAAGAACATGATCCAGGCGCTGTTCTTCGACCTCCAGGCGGTCAACTCCGGCGCCGGCCGCCCCCAGGGCGTCGAGAAGCGACTCGTCCGCAAGGTCGCCGTGCTCGGCGCCGGGATGATGGGCGCGGGCATCGCCTACACCTGCGCCAAGGCGGGCATCGAGGTCGTGCTCAAGGACGTGAGCCTGGCCGCCGCCGAACGCGGCAAGGCCTACTCCGCCGGGCTGCTGGACAAGGCGATCGCCCGCGGCCGCTCCACCGAGGCGAAGAAGGACGCGCTGCTCGCCCGGATCACCCCCACCGCCGAGGCCGCGGACCTCGCCGGCTGCGACGCGGTGATCGAGGCCGTCTTCGAGAACACCGAGCTCAAGCACAAGGTGTTCCAGGAGGTCGAGGGCGTCCTCGCCCCCGACGCGCTGCTCTGCTCCAACACCTCCACCCTGCCGATCGGGCTGCTCGCCGAAGGAGTCGAGCGCACCGCGGACTTCATCGGGCTGCACTTCTTCTCCCCGGTCGACAAGATGCGCCTGGTCGAGATCATCCGCGGCCCGCAGACCGGCGACGAGGCCCTCGCCCGTGCCTTCGACCTGGTCCGGCAGATCGACCGGACCCCGATCGTGGTCAACGACTCGCGGGGCTTCTTCACCTCGCGGGTCATCGGCCAGTTCCTCAACGAGGGCGTCGCCATGGTCGGCGAGGGCGTCCCCCCGGCCAGCATCGAGCAGGCCGCCGCCCAGGCCGGCTACCCGGCCAAGGTGCTCTCGCTGATGGACGAGCTCACCCTCACCCTGCCGCGCAAGATCCGCGACGAGTACCGGCGCGCGGTCGAGGCCGCCGGCGGCGGCTGGACGCCCCACCCGGCCGACGCGGTGGTCGACCGGATGGTCGACGAGTTCGGCCGCCCCGGGCGCAGCGGCGGCGCCGGCTTCTACGAGTACGGCGAGGACGGCAAGCGCGGGCGGCTCTGGCCGGGGCTGCGCGAGCACTTCGGCGAGCCGGCCGCGGACGGTCCCTTTGAGGACCTCCCCTTCGAGGACCTCAAGGAGCGGATGCTGTTCAGCGAGGCGCTGGACTCGGTGCGCTGCCTGGAGGAGGGCGTGCTGACCTCGGTCGCCGACGCCAACGTGGGCTCCATCCTGGGCATCGGCTTCCCGGCCTGGACGGGCGGCGTGTTCCAGTACATCAACGGGTACGAGGGCGGCCCGGCCGGCTTCGCGGCCCGCGCCCGCGAACTCGCCGCCGCCTACGGCGAACGGTTCGCGCCGCCGGCGCTGCTGGAGCGGATCGCGGCGGAGGGGCGCACCTTCACCGACTGACCGTCAGTCCCGAGCGGGTGGGGCCGGGTGCCGGACGGCCCCACCCGGTTCCTCCCGCGGTTCCCCACCCGGCTCCTCCCGAGGTTCCCCGCCCAGGTCCCCGCCCAGGTCCCCGCTCAGCTCCCCGTCGGGTCCTCCCGCAGCTCCTCGCCGAGTTCCTCCCGCAGCGAGCGCTGGAACGCCGTGACCAGTGCCTGCGCCACCATCGGTTGGATGTGGTCCGTCAGCGCCCTCATCCGGGCCAGCTCGTCCGGCGCCGGCTCGCTCTCCCGGTAGGGCCGCCACACCGTCTCCCGGAACAGCCGCTGCAACTCCCGGGCCGTCGCCCGGCTGTGCTCCAGCACCACCGCCCGCGCGGCCAGCAGCGTCTCCAGCGGGATCGGCACGTCCAGGATCCGCACCCCCAGCGGCAGCAGGCCCGGATCCACCCGGAACAGCTCCGGATCGGCCGTCCGCTCCAACGCCCCCATCGCGACCAGGCGTTCCACCTGTTCCTCCGACAGCCCCCGGCCGGCCCGCCGCTCCAACTGGGCCCGGCCCAGTTCCTCCGCCGCCTCGGGCGTCCAGGACGCCACCAGCGCCCGGTGGATCGCCAGGTCCAGCGGCGTGCTGTCCTCCGGCAGCCGGGCCAGGTACCGCTCGATCGCGGCCAACGTCAGCCCCTGACGCTGCAACTCCTCGATCAGCTCCAGCCGGTCCAGGTGCGTCGCCCCGTACAGCCCGACCCGGCGCGGCCCCAACTCCGGCGGCGGCAGCAGGCCCTTCGTCCCGTAGAACCGCACCGTCCGGACCGTCACCCCGGCCCGCGCCGCCAGTTCGTCGACCGTCAGCCGCACACCGCCCCCGTCTCCCACGGCCCCGAGCTCCCCCATCTGCCGCCTCCTGCACTGGCACACTTCCACTGTGACAGCAATAGTGTGACAGTGCCCGTCCCCCTGGTCCACAGGCTGCCCCACCGGCGGAGGCTTGCCGCGCACGTGAGTCCGCCCCCGCCGCTGGGGAGCGGCGGGGGCGGACTCGGGGTGCTGGTGCCTCTGGCGGCGCCGGTTCCGGCCGGAGCGTGCTCTGACCGGTACTGCTCCTGCGCTGCGGCGTGACTGGTCCCGGCCGCCGCGGCGTGCGGCTACCGGGCGGCGGCGTCGGCCAGGTCGGCGTGGTGGCGGCGGGTGACCTCGGGATGGGCCCTCGTGTAGCCCTTCCACTCGTTGAGGCCGAACTCGGCGAACAGCGGGTTGTCCGGATCCTCGGTGGCGCCGGGGGCGTGCCGGGCGAGCGGGAAGTCCAGCGGCTCGATGTGGGCGTCGAGACGGGGGTTGTAGAAGAACGGGACGGAGAAGCGCTCGCGGGCGCCGACCGGGCTGACCACACGGTGGTTGGTGGCCTTGAGGTAGCCGTCGGTGGCCACCTCCAGCAGTTCGCCGAGGTTGACGACGAAGGCGCCCGGCATCGGCGGGACCTCCAGGAAGGTGCCGTCCGGGCGCTCCACCTGGAGGCCGCCGACGGTGTCCTGGAGCAGCAGCGTGATGAAGCCGTAGTCCTTGTGGGCGCCGACGCCCTGGCCGGCGCCGTCCGGAGCGGTGCCGGGGTAGCGGACCAGCTTGAGCCGCAGGTGGGGGTGGCCGGCGAAGGCCTCGTCGTAGAAGTCGGGGCGGGCGCCGATCGCGGTGAGGAGCTCGTGCAGCAGCCGGCGGGCGGTGTCGCTGAGGTGGTCGATCCAGCCGAGCGCGGCGGTGCGCAGCTCGGGGAGCGCCGCGGGCCACTGGTTGGGGCCCTCCAGCCACCAGTACGGGGGCTCGCCGGTGCCGGGGACGTGCGGGGGCAGCTCGGCGCCGATGTCCAGCTGGTCGCGCCAGTCCTGGCTGCCGCCGGTGCGCTCGTCGCCGGTGCGGGTGTAGCCGCGGTAGTGGGGGGAGTTGAGGTTGCTCACGGCGAGCCGGTCGGCCTCGGGGAGGGCGAAGAAGGCGCGCATCGCGTCGGTGAGCGCGGCCGTCTCCTGTGGGGTGATGCCGTGGCCGACGAGCTGGAAGAACCCGACGCCGGTGGCCGCGGCACGGAGTTCGTCGTGCAGCCGGCGGCGGTCGTCCGGGCCGCCGTCGGCGAGCGAGAGGTCGATCACCGGGAGGGAGTCGGATATGGGGGTGTACTGCTGCGACATGTGTGACATCCGCTGGTCTCGTCCCGGCCGGTCCCGGTGATCGACCGGGGGATGGCCGGAGCGGCCGCCTGGTGCGGCGGGTGCTCCGGGAGCCGGGAGGTGGAGGCGGCCGGGTGGAGGCTGCCCTTGAGGGTGGGTGGCGCGAGGTTCAGCTGGAGCGTCGACAGGACATGCTTGTCACGCGGAGCAGGTCCACGTGGCGACGGCGAACAAGGATGAGCACGTCACCAGCGTAGATGACCTTGACTGGAGCGGGCGAGCCCCTTGCGGCGGAGGGCGGCCTCTCACTTGGCGGTGGCCCTTCAGGGGGTGGAAAGGGGTGACGGCGGGGCGGGGCGGGAGGGAAGGCCCGCCCCGCCCCGCCGGTTACTCAGGCCAGCCGCGCCGCCGCGTACGCCTCCAGGGCGGCCCGCTGGTACGCGGCCAGGCCCGGGGTGATGGCCTCGTACGCGGCGCTCCACTGGGCGTTCTCCGTGCAGGAGCGCGCGATCGCGCGGAACTCCTCGACGGAGACCGTCCGGAGCGCGCTGAGCGCCTGGTACTCGGCGTCGATGTGGTTCTGCACGGGCTCGGCGTCCGCCGGGTGGCCGGCCGCCAGCAGCTCCGCCAGGCGGATCATCCGTGCCGTCCGCTCGCGCTGCCCGGCCTCGACGTCGGCCTGGCTCATCGCGGCGGTGGCGCGCCGCGCCGCCTCGGCGTGCTCGGGGAAGTCCCGCAGGCTCTCCTCGACGTCGCCGGGCTGGATGCCCTCGAACAGGTTCTCCGGTCGGTTGATGCTGGTCATGGGTGTGCCGTCCTCTCGGGAACGTTCCAGGTCGGCGATCGTGCGGGAGACGGTGGCGGCCAGGGTGTCCAGCCGGTCGCGCTCGGCGAGCAGCCGGTGCCGGTGGTCCCGCAGGGCCTCCAGCTCGTCCACCTGGTCGCCCAGGATCCGGGCGATCCCGGTCAGCCCGACCCCCAGCGCCCGCAGTACGAGGATCTGTTGCAGCTGGAGCAACTGCCGCTCCTCGTAGTAGCGGTGGCCGTTGGAGCCGATCCAGGCCGGGGGCAGCAGCCCGATCTCGTCGTAGTGCCGCAGAGTCCGGGCGGTCACGCCCGACATCCGGACGACTTCCGCGATCGGCCAGGCCGCTGCCATGCGCCGTCTCCCTCGTTCACGTTCGCTTGGACCAGGGCCGGTTCCTCCGGCCCTGGTCACGACGGTAGAAGCTGACGCTGCGGCAGCTTCAAGCCCCCGAGACCGCCCCGGGGTTGGAACCGGTCGAGGGACTGCCGCGCAGGTCCCCGCCCAACTCCCCGCCCAGCCCCGACAGTCCTGAGACCTACCAGCCCGGCCCGTGCCCCGGCTGCCAGTCCAGCCCCAGGTGCGGGCGCGGACGGTAGATCCGCAGCAGCGCGGTCACCGACCAGACGGCCAGGGTCAGCAGGGCGTAGAACAGCAGCAGCGCCCAGAACGGCGTGGTGGACATGCTCCCGTCCTCGAACCGGCACCAGGCGTCCGGCGGCAGCCAGGACGCGCCCGTCTCCAGCAGGCGTCCGCCGCCGGGTACCAGGCCCTGCTCGCAGCGCTCGCCGAAGTCCAGTGAGCGCACGTACAGCAGCCCGTACAGCGAGCCCGCCGCCGCGAGGGACAGGACGGCGCCGAAGGTGAGCAGCACCGCCCGCCGTCGCCCGGTCGCCGTACGGATGTTCGTCACCGGGGCAGCGTACCGGCGCACCGTCCGGGGCGCCCCGTGATCACCCGAGCAGGCCGCCCATGTGCGCGTCCTCGGCGAGCAGCCGCCACGAGCACCCGGGCGAGGCGAACGCCTCCGGGTCGACGGCCTCGACGAGCCGGTCCACCACGGTGCTCAGCAGCGACTGCGGGTCGAACACCGCCCAGGTGTCCCGGCCCCGCCCGCAGTCCCAGCGCTCCCACTCGGCGCGCAGCCGCCCGTACGTCCACAGCGCGTACAGCAGGGCGGACAGGTCGCGGTTGAGGTAGGCCTCCGGCTGGCCGTCGTCGTACCAGTCCGGCAGTTCCAGGCGGCCGGTGACACCGTCCAGGGCGATCGTCAGATCCGTCGGCCAGTCCCCGAGCGCCAGGAACTCCCGCTGGTACGGGCGCTCCTCCTCGCCGTCGAAGTACTCCGGGTACGCCTCCGCCATCGTGACCAGCGGCTCCTCGCAGACCCCGAACATCGCCCCGCCCAGCGGCAGCCCGATCTCGGTCAGCAGCCGCCGGGTCGGCTCGTGCACCAGCCCGGCGGGCAGTTCCTGCGCCCGGTAGCGGTGCACCAGGCCCGCGCCGTCCTCCTCGCCCGTCAGCGCGGCGAGCTCCGCCACCAGCTCCGGGCCGACCTCGTACGCCGGACCGCCCGGACCGCCCGGCAGCGCGCCCCAGCCCAGTGTTCGCACGAGCAGCGCCGTGCCCCAGTGGGCGGGCGGTGTCGCGGACCGCCCGAACAGCCCGGGGTCGATCTCCCGCATCCGCCGTTCGGCCCCGGCCGTCACCTCGGCGACCGCCGCGGGGCCGCGCCGCCCGTCCAGCGCGTCCGCCCGCCGGGCCGCCTCGGCGACGGCCTCCACCTCCCGCATCAGCCCGGCCAGCGCGGGCAGACCGGAGGCCAGCAGGTCCCGCCGCGGGCCCGGTTCGCCGAGGAACACCTCGCCGGTCGTTCCGTCGAGCAGCACCAGGCCGCCGGCCGCGGCGAACGGCGCGCAGTACTCCGTCTCACCCAGGACGAACAGCCGCTCCGCCTCCGGCAGCGCCGCCAACGCCCCGCCGCCGAGCACCCCGAAGTCCAGGAACGCCCCCGAGAGCGGCAGCCCCTCCCGGATCAGGAACTCCCGGCTCCCCGGATGCACCACCCCGCTCGGCAACCCGTCCGCCGCCACCCGCGCACACCCCGCGTCCCCCACGTCCCCCGCCCTCCGCCACCCCGACCCTTGCCCCCAGACCCTAGCCGCCCCATCCGACACCAGCGGCGGCAAGCCACCGCAGGGCTTCAGTCGTACCGGGCCGGTCAGACGAGCCCGTCGGCCTCCCGGGCGGCCCGCTCCACGCGGGCGTGGTGGGCCTGCCACCAGGCCGCGTCGCCGGGGGCGGTGTTGATCGCGTCCGACCTGTCCACCGTTTTCCGGGCACCCCAGGGGTTGGCAAGGGGGAACTACGGAGTGTGACGGGTGGGGTGGGGAGGGTGTGGACTTGAATCTTTGCGAACGAATGTTCGATCCTGGGGTTGTGTCCGTTTTCGAACCTGCTTTCGATTCCATTGCCGAGCGACCGGCGCTCCGGCCGGTGGCGTCGGCTGCCGTGCCGGCGGAAGGGCGGGCCGGGCGGGGCGTGGTGCCGGTGGTGCCGGCGCTGCGGGAGGTGCTGCCGGACGGCGGGCTGCGGCGGGGGACGGCGGTGTCGGTGGCGGGCGGGGACACCGGGCTGCTGCTGGCGCTGGCGGCCGGGGTGAAGGAGACCGAGGGCGGCTGGGCGGCGGCCGTCGGGCTGCCGGACCTGGGGCTGGCCGCGGCCGAGGGGTACGGGCTGGACCTGCGGCGGCTGCTGGTCGCGGACGACCCGGGGCCGCACTGGGCCGAGGTGGTGTCGGTGCTGGCCGGTGCGGTCGAACTGGTCATGCTGCGCCCGGACGGCCCGGTGCCGCCGAAGCTGGCCACCCGGCTGGCGGCGGTGCTGCGGCGCAGCGGCTGCGTGCTGCTGGTGGCCGGGCCGTGGCCGGGGGCGGCCCTGCGGCTCGGGGTGCGGTCCGGGCGCTGGTTCGGGCTGGGGGACGGTTACGGGCAGCTCGCCGGGCGGCAGGTGGAGGTGGTGGCCGAGGGGCGCGGTTCGGCGGTGCGCGGGCGGACCGCCCGGCTCTGGCTGCCGGACGAGCACGGCGCGGTACGGCCGCTCCTGGACGGACCGGCCTGGGAGCGTCCAGTGCCGGAGCGGCCCGGGACCGTCGAGCAGCCGCTCGAACGGGTGGCGGTGGTGTGAGCGATGGCGGACGACAGGACACCGCGGGTGCTGGTGGTCTGGTGCCCGGACTGGCCGGTGGCGGCCGTCACCGGCGACGACCCGGTGGCGGTGACCGAGGGCGGGCGGATCCTCGCCTGCTCGGCGGGTGCCCGGGCGGCCGGGGTGCGGCAGGGGCAGCGGCTCAAGCTGGCCCAGCGGCTCTGCCCGGCGCTGGAACTGCGCGACCGCGACCCGGAGGCGGAGACCGGCCGCTTCGAGCCGGTGGTCGCGGCGGTGGAGGCGTTCACGCCCCGGGTGGAGGTGGTCCGTCCGGGCCTGTGCGCGATCCCGGTGAAGGGGCCGGGCCGCTACTTCGGCGGCGAGGAGGCGCTGGCGGCCAAGGTCCGGACGGCGGTGGCGGACGCGCTGGCGCGGGAGCCGGTCCCGGACGCCGCCCCCGGCGCGGTCGCCGCGCCCGGTACGGACGCCACCCCTGCCGCGACGGAGCACCCCCTGCCCCCGCCCGCCCAGGTCGGCGTCGCCGACGGCCTGTTCGCCGCCGTGCTCGCCGCCCGCGCCGGAGTGCTGGTGCCGGCCGGGCGGACGGCGGAGTTCCTCGCGCCGTACCCGGTGGGCGTGCTCGGCGACGAGGCGCTGGCGGAGGTGCTGGGGCGGCTCGGCCTGCCGACCGTCGGGGCGTTCGCCGCGCTGCCGCCCGAGGCGGTCGCGGACCGCTTCGGCCCGGCCGGGGCGGTGGCGCACCGGCTGGCCCGGGGCTTGCAACCGCGCCCGCTGGTGCCGCGCGACCAGGCGCCGGACCTCGCCGTCGAGCAGCGCTTCGACCCGCCCGAGCCGCTGGCGGAGCCGCTGGTGTTCGTCGCCCGCGCGCTGGCCGAGCAGCTGCACCAGCGGCTGGCCGGGGCCGGGCTGACCTGCCGCCGGGTGGCCGTCGAGGTGGCCTGCGCGGACGGGCGGACGGCCTCGCGGCTGTGGCGGCACGAGGGCGGGCTGTCCGCGACGGCGCTGGCCGAGCGGGTCCGCTGGCAGCTCCAGGCCTGGCAGGGCGCGGGCACGTTCGCCGCGTCCGGGGAGGCGCCCGACGCCGGGTTCGCCCTGCTCCGGCTGGCCCCCGACGGCCTCTCCCCGGACCAGGGCCGCCAGTTGGCGCTGTGGGGCCAGGCGGTCGCGGACGACCGGGTGGAGCGCGCGGTGGCCCGGGTGCAGGCGGTGCTCGGGCATGCCGGGCTGCGCCGGATCGAGCCGGCCGGCGGGCGCGGTCCGGGCGAGCAGGCGGTCAGGGTGCCGTGGGGCGAGCCGTACGAGGCGGCGGGGGCGGCCGACGCGCCCTGGCCCGGGCGGCTGCCGGACGTGTGGCCGGCGGTGGTGCTGCGGGAGCCGGTGCCGGTGCGGGTGCTGGACGAGGCCGGGCTGCCGGTCACGGTGGACGGCCGGGCGGGGGTGTCGGCCCGGCCGGCCCTGGTGGTGTTCCACGAGGGCCGGCCGGGTCGTGAGAAGCAGGGGCAGCAGGGGCGACAGGAGCGACAGGAGCGGGTGGACGGCTGGACCGGCCCCTGGCCGGCGGTCGAGTACTGGTGGGACCAGTCGCTCGCCCGCCGCCGGGCCCGGTTCCAGGTCGTGCTGGGCGGTGGCCGGGCGCTGCTGCTCACGGTGGAGGGGGGTGCGTGGTACCTGGAGGCCGGCTACGACTGACGGCCGCCGGCCCGAGGAGGGAACCGAGGGGGTCCGAGGGGGGAAGAGGTGACGAACCGCGAGAACGAAGGCGACCCCCGATGGGCTTCACCAGCCACCCCACGCTCCCCTGGAGCGAGCTGCACCGCCGCCTGACCGGCGCCGCGCCGGACCGTACGGTCGTCCCCCTGCGCCGCCCCGCCCGGCAGGAGCCCGCCCCCGGAGCCCCCGGAACCCCTGGAGCCCCCGCCGCCGGAGCCCCCGTCGACGGCGGCGAGCCCTGGGCCGAACTGCACGTCCACTCCGCCTTCAGCTTCCTCGACGGCGCCAGCGACCCGGAGGACCTGGTCGCCGAGGCGGCCCGGCTGGGCGTGGAGACGCTGGCGATCACCGACCACGACGGCCTGTACGGCGCGGTCCGGCTGGCCGAGGCGGCCCGGGGGACGGGCGTGGCCACCGCGTTCGGCGCCGAGCTGACGATCCGTCACAACAGCTCAGGGGTGGAACACTTGCTGGTCCTGGCCCGCGACCCGGCCGGCTACCGCCGGCTGTCCGCCGCGATCGCCGCCGCCCACCTGGCCGGCGGCGCGAAGGGCCGCCCGTCGTACGACCTCGCGGCGCTGGCCGGGGCGCACGACGGGCACTGGGCGGTGCTCACCGGCTGCCGCCTCGGCCGCGTCCCGGCGAAACTCGACGACGGCACGGCAGGGCACCAACTCCACACCCTGACCGAGGCGTTCGGCCGCGGCAATGTCCACGTGGAGCTGATCGACCAGTGGCTTCCCGGCGACGACCGGCGCAATGACGCCCTCGCCGCGCTCGCCGCCGAGCAGGGCCTCCCGGTGGTCGCCTCCACCAACGCCCACCACGCCGGCCCGGCCCAGGGCCGGCTGGCGCAGAGCCTGGCCGCGCTGCACGGGCGCCGCACCCTCCAGGACGCGGTCGGCTGGACGCGGGCCGCGGGCACCGCGCACCTGCGCTCCGGCCGGGAGATGGCCGCCCGGCTGGCCCGCTTCCCGGGGGTGCGGCGGGCCACCGCCGAACTCGGCCGTTCCTGCGCCTTCGACTTCACCAGGCTGGACCCGGAGCTCCCGGGCTTCCCCGTCCCGGAGGGCGAGAGCGAGATCAGCCACCTGCGCGCCCTGGTCGCCGCCGACGGCCCGGCCCGCTTCGGGCCCGGCAACGCGGCCGCCCGACGCCAGCTCGCCCTGGAACTGGACGTCATCGAGGACCTCGACCTGGCCGGCTACTTCCTGATCGTGCACGACATCGTCGACTTCTGCCGGAGCCAGGACATCTGGTGCCAGGGCCGCGGCTCGGCCGCCAACTCGGCGGTCTGCTACGCCCTGGGGATCACCGCCGTCGACCCGGTCCACTACAAGCTGCTGTTCGAACGCTTTCTGTCCACCGCCCGGGACGGGCCGCCCGACATCGACCTGGACATCGAGAACCGCCGCCGCGAGGAGGTCATCCAGTACGTCTACCGCCGCTACGGCCGCGAGCACGCCGCGCAGGTCGCCAACGTGATCACCTACCGGCCCCGGCTGGCGATCCGCGACGCGGCCAGGGTGCTCGGCTACCCGCAGGGCCAGGTGGACGCGTTCAGCCGGCAGACCGACTTCCGCTCCGCGCCCGGCGCGGACGCCGTGATCCCCGCCGACGTGCTCTCGCTCGCCGGCCAACTCCACGGCCTGCCACGCCACCTGGGCATCCACTCGGGCGGCATGGTGCTCACCAGGGAGCCGATCGGCGAGATCTGCCCGACCGAGTGGGCCCGGATGCCCGGGCGCTCGGTGCTGCAGTGGGACAAGGAGTCCACGGCCGGCGCCGGGCTGGTGAAGATCGACCTGCTCGGCCTCGGCATGCTCGCCGCGCTGCACGACGCCTGCGACCTGGTCGCCGAGCACCACGGCCTGCGCTACGACCTGGCCACCATCCCGGACGGCGACGCGGGCGTGTACGCGATGCTGCGCCGGGCGGACACCGTCGGCGTGTTCCAGGTCGAGTCGCGGGCCCAGATGGCGACGCTGCCCCGGCTCAAGCCGGACCACTTCTACGACCTGGTGGTCGAGGTCGCGCTGATCCGGCCCGGCCCGATCCAGGGCGGCTCCGTCCACCCGTACCTGCGCCGCCGGGCGGGCGCCGAACCGGCCGGCTGCCCGCACCCGCTGATGGAGAACGCGCTCGGCAAGACCCTCGGGGTGCCGCTGTTCCAGGAGCAGATGATGCAACTCGCCATCGACTGCGCCGGGTTCACGCCCGCCGAGGCGGACCGGCTGCGGCAGGCGATGGGCGCCAAGCGCTCGCACGAGCGGGTCGCCCGGCTGCGCGAGCGGCTGCTCGGCGGGATGGCCGAGCGCGGCATCCCCGAGGAGGTCGCCGAGGACGTCTACGGCAAGATCGAAGCGTTCTCCAACTACGGCTTCCCGGAGAGCCACGCGATCAGCTTCGCCTACCTGGTGTACGCCAGCGCCTGGCTCAAATACCACTTCCCGGCGGCCTTCACCTGCGCCCTGCTGGCCAACCAGCCGATGGGCTTCTACTCGCCGCTGAGCCTGGTCGCGGACGCCCGGCGGCACGGCGTGCGGGTGCGCGGGGTGGACGTCAACGCCAGCGCGCCGCGCCCCACCCTGGAGCCGCACCGGGGGCCGACGCCGGAGCCGCCGCTGACCGCGGGCCGCCCGCAGCCGGCGATCCGGCTGGGCCTGGAGACGGTGCGCGGCATCGGCGCCCCGCAGGCCGCGGCGATCGCGGCCGGACAGCCGTACGCCGACCTGGAGGACTTCGCGCGCCGCACCGGTCTGCCCGCGCCGGCGTTGGAGGCGCTGGCGACGGCGGGCGCCTTCGGCTGTTTCGGGCTGACGCGACGTCAGGCACTTTGGGCGGCCGGGGCGTTCGCCGGGATCTCGGCCGCACTGATCCCGGGGACCACCCCCGGGACGGAGGCGCCGCCGCTGCCCGGCATGAGCCCGGTCGAGGAGACCATCGCCGACCTGTGGGCCACCGGAACCTCCGCCACCAGCCACCCGCTCCAGCACCTGCGCGCCCGCCTGGAGCGCGGCGGCGCCCTGTCCGCCGCCGAACTCCCGGACGCGGCACCGGGATCGGAGGTGGTGGTCGGCGGCCTGGTCACCCACCGGCAGCGGCCGCCGACGGCCGGCGGGGTGCTCTTCCTCAGCCTGGAGGACGAGACCGGCCTGATCAACGTGGTCTGCAACCGCCCGGTCTGGGAGTCCCAGCGCCGCACCGCCCTCGACCGGGCCGGCCTGCTGGTCCACGGCCGCATCGAGCGCGACCGCGGCGCCACCAACCTGATCGCCACCCGGCTCACCCCGCTGCGGATCGGAATCTGAGCGGGGCAGGGGGGTGGCCTCCAGGCCTGCCGTCCGCACCGCCGCACATGGCGACCCGGTCGGCTCAGGCGGGCGGCCGCCCCTTGCCCGGGGCGCCGGCGAAGACCTGGGCGATGGGGAGCCAGGCGGTCGCGGTGGGGCCGGTGGCGGTGAGGGCGAGGTCGTCGCGGTGGCGGCGCTGGGTCACCAGGAGGCAGAAGTCCAGGGCCGGTCCGGTCACCCGGTCGGTGGCGCCGTCCGGCCCGAAGGTCCACAGGCCGCCGTCGGGCGCGGTCAGTTCGAGCCGGACGGGCGAGTCGGGGGCGGGCAGCCCGTGCAGGGTGAACGCGAAGCCGAGGGTGCGCAGCCCCAGGTGGGCGATGTGCCGCAGCCGGGCGGTGGGCTCGCGGGCGGCGCCGAGCGCGTCGGCGACGTCCTGGCCGTGCGCCCAGGTCTCCATCAGCCGGGCGGTGGCCATCGAGGCGGGCTTCATCGGCGGGCCGAACCACGGCAGCCGGGTGCCGGCCGGGGTGGCGGCCAGTGCGGCCGAGACCTCCTCCCGGCCGGCGCGCCAGCGGGCGAGCAGGTCCGCGGGCGCGGCGGCCGCACCGCTGGCCGCGCCCTCGTCCACCGGGTCGACGCCGGCGGCCGGCAGCGTGCCGAAGCGCTCGTCGACCGTGGCGGCGAAGCCGTCCGCGTCGCGCGCGGCCAGCGCCGTCCAGTCGTCGGTCCAGGCCAGGTGGGCGATCTGGTGCGCGATCGTCCAGCCCTCGGCGGGCGTCGGGCGTGCCCAGCCGGCCGGGTCCAGCCCGGCCACCAGGGCGTCCAGCGCCGCGCTCTCGGCCCGCAGGTCGTGCAGCAGCGCGGTCAGGACGTCCGCCGCGGGCGTCGTCGGGGTGTTCGGGTCCGTCATCGGTTTCCGTCCTTCCGGGTCCGGCGCGTTACCCGCCGGTAGGCCACGGCCGCACCCTACGCCCGGCCCGGCCGCCGTGCCCGCCACTCCGTCGAAGCCGCAGGGAACACCCGCGTCAGCACTCTCGCCAGCGGCCGTGCCGCGTGTGACAATCTCGCGATGACAAGGGCGAAGACGGGCCCCGGGGCCGCGGACACCCTCACCACCCCGGCGCACTCGGACGATCCCGGGCTCGCCGCCCGCGCCGCCGAGTTGGTGCGCGACGCCGTGCTCGGCGACCTCGCGCGGCGGGTGGTGGCCGAGTGCGGGGCCGACGTCGGACTGGTCGGCGTGCCGCAGCCGCCGTCCGGGCCCCGGGGCCACGACGCGGGCATGGTGCTGCGCCACTGGGCCGGCACCCGGGCCGACCTGCTGCACGACCGGGCCGTCCCGACCGGCACCGGCCTGGGCGGGCGGGCGCTGGCCGAGCGGGCGCCCAGCTGGGTGCCCGACTACCGTGCCGCCACCACGATCTCGCACGACCACGACGCCGCCGTCAGCGCCGAGGACCTGTACGCGATGCTCACCGTGCCGCTGCTGCACGGCGACACCGTGTACGGCGTGGTGTACGCGTCGCTGCGCGCCGTCGTCCCGTTCGGGGACGTGCGGATCGCCGCCGTCGGCGAACTGGCCGCGACCGCGACCCGGGCCCTGGCCGGGGCGGCCGCCTGGCGGTCCGCGCCGCCCCGACGGGCCGCCCCCGTAAGGCCGTTGACGCCGCGCGAGCACGAGGTGCTGCGCTGGGCGGCGACCGGCCGGACCAATCCGGAGATCGCCGCCCGGCTGGGCCTCACCTGCAACACCGTGACGGGCTACCTGAAGTCCGCGATGCACAAGCTCGGTGTCCGCAACCGCACCGAACTCGCCCTGGCGGCACGCGAGTCCGGCCTGGTCGACCGGTGAACGTGCCCGGTCGAGCGGTGAACGTGCCCGGTCGAGCGGTGAGCGCGCCCGGTCGGGGCCAGTGGGCGCGACTCAGCCGACCTGCCGCTCCCGCCCCGTCCAGTACGGTTCGCGCAGCCGGAACTTCTGCAGCTTCCCGGTGGCGGTCCGCGGCAGGGCCGCCCGGAACTCCACCGAGGTGGGCGACTTGTAGCCGGCCAGCCGCTGCTTGCAGTGCGCGATCAACTCGGCCTCGGTGACGGGCTCGTGGCCCTCCCGGAGGACCACCAGCGCCTTGACGGTCTCGCCCCACTTCTCGTGCGGCACTCCGATCACCGCGGCCTCGGCGACCGCCGGGTGGCCGTACAGGCAGTCCTCCACCTCGATCGAGGAGACGTTCTCCCCGCCGCTGATGATGACGTCCTTCTTCCGGTCCGAGATGGTCAGTTGGCCGTCCTCGCCGAGGACGCCGCCGTCGCCGGTGTGGAACCAGCCGTCCCGCAGGGCGTCGGCGGTGGCCGTGGGCTGCTGCCAGTAGCCGTCCAGCACGGTGTTGGAGCGCACCAGGACCTCGCCGGAGGCGTCGACCCGCAGCCGGGTGCCGAGCGCCGGGGCGCCCGCCTGCACCAGCTTCTCGGCCCGTTCGGCGGCGGGCAGGGCGTCCCACTCGGCGCGCGAGCGGTTGACCGTGACCACCGGGGAGGTCTCGGTCAGGCCGTAGAGCTGCATGAACTCCCAGCCCAGCTCGGACTCGACCTGCTGCACCACCGAGGTCGGCGGCGGCGCGCCGGCCACCACGATCCGCACCCGGTCCCGGCCCGGCACCGGGCCGTCCCACTCGGCGGCCGCGTCCAGCACCATCTGGACCACGGCGGGCGCGCCGCTGAGGAAGGTCACCCCGTGCCGCTCGACCCGGCGCAGGATCTCCGCGCCGTCCACCTTGCGCAGCACGATGTGCCGGGCGCCGAGTCCGGTGAGGGCGAACGGCAGGCCCCAGCCGTTGGCGTGGAACATCGGCAGGGTGTGCAGGTAGACGTCCCGGTCACCGGCGCCGTAGTGCAGGCCCATCAGTACGGCGTTCAGCCAGATGTTGCGGTGGGTGAGCTGAACGCCCTTGGGGCGGGCGGTGGTTCCGCTGGTGTAGTTGATCGTGGCGGTGTCGTTCTCGGCGATCTCGTACCGCCGGGGGGCGCGGTCGAAGTCGTGCAGCAGCGCGTCGCTGTCCGCGCCGAGCACGAACTTGTGCTTGGCCACCACCCCGTCCAGCGCGTCGGCGAGTTCGGGGTCGACCAGCAGTACGGACGCGCCGCTCTGCTCGACGATGTACGCCACCTCCTCGGCCTTCAGCCGGAAGTTCACCGGGACCAGCACCCGCCCGTGCCCGCTCACCCCGAACAGGGAGGTCAGCAGCCGGGCCGAGTTGTGCGACACGACGGCGACCCGCTCGCCCGGCCCGACGCCCAGCCGGTCCAGCCCGGCCGCCTGCGCCCGGGCCAGTTCGGCGACCCGGCGGTAGCTCAGCTCGCCCCAGGATTCGGCCGGCTGCACCGGCTCGTCGACGATGCCGACCCGGTCGCCGTAGACCAGCTCGGCCCGGTCGAGGAAGTCCATCACGGAGAGTGGAATCTGCATGCGCCCACTGTCCTCTCCCGGCCGCCCGCCGGACACCCCCGATCGGGGGTGTCACCTGCGGGAGGGAATCCCCGAGCCGACCCGAGCCGACCCGAGCCGCCCGGCCGGTCGGCCACCTGCTAGGAAGATCGCAGCGAACGGCCGTACACCCACGGGGAGAAGCACCATGAGCGACGAACGACCGGGCACCGTCCACGAGACCGGGGGGCTGCGGTGACCGCCCCCGCCACCGCGCACCCGACGGCCGAGGGCCTGCTGCTGCGCCCCTTCGAGGACGCGGACGCACCGGCCCTGATAGCGGCGTACCGGGACGAGACGCTGCGCCGCTTCACCCGCATCCCGGTGGGGAACGCCGAGGAGGCCGCGCACTGGCTCGGGCTGCAGTACCGGGGCCGGGCGGAGGGTCGCCGGTACAGTTTCGCGGTGCTGGAGCCCGGCACGGGCGAACTGCTCGGCAACGTCGCGCTCAAGCGCGGCACCCCGGGCGGGGAGGCGGCCGAGGTGGGCTACTGGACGGCGGCCGCCGCCCGCGGCCGGGGGGTGGCTCCCCGCGCGGTGACGGCGCTCACCGCCTGGGCCTTCGAGGCGCTCGCCGACGACGGCCTGGTCCGGATCGACCTGCTGCACCAGGTGGACAACCCGGCCTCCTGCCGGGTCGCGGAGAAGAGCGGCTACGCCTTCCAGGAGGTGCTGACGGCCTTGCCGCCGGAGTTCCCGATGGACGGCCACCGGCACGCCAGAAAAAGGCTGGACGGGGCCGAACACGGCAGGTCAGAGTAGCCGGATGGGATCTCTGGTACGACACGTGACGATCGACTGCGCCGACCCGCACGGCCTCGCGCAGTTCTGGGCCCAGGCGCTGGACGGCACCCTGGGCGAGGACGACAACCCGGGTGACGAGGAGGCGGTGGTGGAGTCCGCGGGCGCCTCGCTGCTGTTCATCCGGGTGCCCGACGGCAAGTCGGTGAAGAACCGGGTCCACCTCGACCTCCAGCCGCAGGACCGCAGCCGGGACGAGGAGGTGGAGCGCCTGGTCGCGCTGGGCGCGACGGTGCTCGGCGACCACCGCACCCCGGACGGCAAGGGGTGGGTCACTCTGGGGGACCCCGAGGGCAACGAGCTGTGCGTCGAGCGCAGCCAGGCCGAGCACGTCGCCACCGGCAACGCCTGAGCCAACGCCTGAGCCAACGCCTGAGTCACCGCCTGAATGACTGTCTGAACGACCGGCCGCCGAGTCCACGAGGACCTGGCGGCCGTTCGGTTCACCCCACCCGGTGCACCCGTCACACGACAGGCCGACGTCGCGAGCCGTCGCAGTGGAACCGTCCGATAATCGAACCTGGCTGATGTCACGTCGCGGCGACCTTCCCCGACCCCGCCCCCCGAGAGACAGGCAGGTACCCCATGGCCAGGATCGCCGTGATCGGCGCCAACGGCGCTATCGGCAGCGCCATCGTCGCGGAGGCGGCCGCGCGCGGGCACGAAGTCACCGCGGTGGTCCGCGACCCGGACCACTACCGGGGTGAGGCAGCCTTCGTCGAACGCGCGGACGTCCTGGACCCGGCCCAGGTGGCCCGGGTGGCGGCCGGCCAGGACGTCCTGGTGAGCGCGGTCGGTGGCGGGGACGGCCCGGGCCACCTGGCGCTGATCGAGCCGGCGGCCCGTTCGCTGGTGGAGGGCCTGCGCTCGCTCGGCGGCTCGGCGCCCCGGCTGGTCGCGGTCGGCGGCGCCGGCAGCCTGGAGACCGCGCCGGGGGTGCGGGTCTGGGACACGCCGGGGCTGCCGGAGCCGGTGCTGGAGATCATGCACGCGCACGGCGAGGCACTGGACTTCTACCGGGCGGTCTCCGACGTCCGCTGGACGGTGCTCAGCCCGGCCGCCGAGATCGGCCCGGGGGAGCGGACCGGCCGCTACCGGACGGGCTTGGAGCAACTGCTCACCGATGCTGCCGGGCGCAGCCGGATCTCGGTGCCGGACTACGCGGTCGCTCTGGTCGACGAGGCCGAGCAGCCCGAGCACATCGGCGAGCGCTTCACCTGCTGCGCGCTGTGACTCTCAGTTACGGCGAGCCCGGTCAGCCCAGCTGGATCGACCGCTTGGCGAGCCCCATCCAGAACCCGTCGATGACGCTGCGCTGGCTGCCGAGGTCGGCCTCGCCGGCGCCGAGGGTGACGAACAGCGGGGCGAAGTGCTCGGTGCGCGGGTGGGCGAGCCGCCCGGCGGGGGCCTTGCGCTCGAAGTCGAGCAGCGCGTCCAGGTCGTGGGCGTCCAGGGCGCGTCGGCCCCAGTCGTCGAACTCGGCCATCACCGAGCTGATCCGGCCGTCGTTGCTGAGCGCCCGCAGGTTGTGGGTGAAGAAGCCGCTGCCGACGATCAGCACGCCCTCGTCGCGCAGCGGGGCGAGCCGGCGGCCGATCTCCAGCAGCCGCTGCGGGTCGAGCGTGGGCATGGAGATCTGGAGGACGGGGATGTCGGCCTCCGGGAACATCTCCACCAGCGGGACGTACGCGCCGTGGTCGAGGCCGCGGTCGGGGATGTCCTGGACGGGCGCGCCGGGGGCGCGCAGCAGCTTGCGGACGCGGTCGGCGAGCGCCGGTGCGCCGGGGGCGGCGTACTGGACCTGGTAGTAGTGCTCGGGGAAGCCCCAGAAGTCGTACACCAGCGGCACGGTGGTGACGGCGCCGAGGGCGAGCGGTGCCTCCTCCCAGTGGGCGGAGACCATCAGGACGGCCTTGGGCCGGGGCAGGTCGGCGGACCAGGCGGCCAGTTCACCGGGCCAGACCGGGTCGTCGGCGAGCGGCGGCGCGCCGTGCGAGAGGTACAGGGCGGGCATACGCTCGGGGGCCGCGGTGCTCATGGCGTCCTCCTCCTGGGTCGAACGGGACGGGTGGCTCAGCAGAGTAGTTCAAATTTGAACCTCTACTCGCTGACCGTACACCTTCGTTCGAATTTGAACAACAGGAGTAGGCTTCACCACATGTCCACACTGAACGAACCCCGCTGGCTGGACCAGGACGAGATGGCCGCCTGGCGGGGCTTCGTCGTCGCGAGCAACCTGCTCAACCGCCGCCTGGAGCGCCAGCTCAAGGAGGACTCCGGTCTCTCGCACCAGCAGTACGAGATCCTGGTACACCTCTCCGCCGCCCCGGCCCACGCGCTGCGGATGACCGAACTCGCCGACAAGCTGGTCACCTCCAAGAGCGGCCTCACCTACCAGGTCACCCAGCTGGAGCGGATGGGCCTGGTCGCCCGCCGCTCCTGTCCCAGCGACGTGCGCGGCGTCATCGCCGAACTCACCGACCAGGGGCGGGAATCGCTGCGGCAGGCCGCACCCGGGCACGTCGCCCTGGTCCGCGAGCTGCTGATCGACGTGCTCACCCGCGAGCAACTGGCCGTGCTCGCCGAAAGCCTCGGCGAGGTCAGCGCCCGGCTGCGCCTCGACGACACCCCCTGAGCCCAGAGCCCCCTGAGTCGCTCAGCCCCGCGCCGCCGCTCCCGTTCGGCGGTCTACCGAGCCTGAACCGGAGCCTGGGCCTGAGGCGGAGCCTGAGATGGAGCCTGAGCCCGGGTCGGCTGCGGAGCGCAGAGCAGGGCGGTCCGCAGGTCGAGCCGGTCCCGCAGCCGGGCCAGGCTGCGGCCGGTCAGCTCCTCGATCCGGCGGATCCGGTAGTGCACGGTGTTGACGTGGATGCACAGCGCCTCGGCCGTCCGCGACCACGAGCCGTCGTGGTCCAGGAAGACCGCCAGCGTGCCCAGCAGCGAGACGCTGTTCTCCCGGTCGTGGGCGGCCAGCGGGGCCAGCAGCCGGGCGTGGAAGGCGGCCGTCACCTCCGGCGGGATGCCGCGCAGCAGTCCGTCCAGCGAGTCCAGTTCGGCGGCGCTGCCGACCGGGCCGGCCGAGCCCTCCAGTACGTAGCGGGCCTGCACCAGCGCCGCCCGCAGTGCGGCGGGGGCGGGCGGGGCGGCCGGGCCGACGCCCACCCGCAGGGTGCGCCGGCCGGTCAGCCGGCCCTGCAGCGCGGGCCGGGCCCGGCGCAGCCGTTCGGCGACCTGCTCGACCGGCGCGGCGACCAGCGCGGCGGACCGCCCGTCGCGGTCGGTCCCGGCGGCGTACGGCGCGCCGAGCGGGTGCAGCGCCTCGGCCAGTGCGTGCGCCGCCCAGGCGGCGGGCGGGCCGTCGCCCGGCGCGGCACCCGGCTCGCCCGCCCGGCCGCCGTCGATCCGCGCGGTGACCGCCACCAGCGGCTCGGCCCCGCCCAGCCCGCAGGCGGCGAGCGACTCGCCGAGCCCGGCCTCCCCGGCGAGCGCGTCCAGCAGCCGCCCGGCGGCCCGGCGCCGCGCGCCCGCGTCGGCGTGGGCGCGGGCGGCGAGCGGGGCGAGCAGTTCGGCCAGGGCCTGGAGCGCCGGTTCGGCCGCCGCCGAGCGCTGGTGCGGGCGCAGCCGCCAGCCGTCGAACGGCGAGCCGTCCTGGGGCCCGACGGGCAGCCCGGTGTCGCCTCGTCCGGCGGGCGGGAGGGCGGTGGCGGTGGCAGATGCGGCGGTGGCGGCAGCGGTGGCGGTGGTGGCGACGGCCCGGCCGCCGGCGGTGGTGATCGAGCAGTCCGGGACCCCGAGCCGACCGACCGCGTGGGCCAGCACCTCGCCGGCCCCGGCGTCCGCGTGCAGCAGGTCGAGCAGTTCGTGCCGGACGGTCTCCGGGATCGCCGCGGTGTCCTGGGCGCCGGCCCGCAGGTCCCCCCAGAGTCGCAGGTAGACGCGGTCGGTGACGGCGCGGAAGCTGACTCCGGCGGGCACCGTCAGCAGCGGGATGCCGTGGGTGCGGCAGGCGTCGGCGAGGCTGTCCGGGACGCTGCCGTGGGTGCCCTCGCCGGCCAGCAGCGCCGCCACGCCCGCGCTGCGCAGGGCGGTGGCGAAGCGCAGCGCGCCGGAGGCGTCGGCGGGCTGCCACCAGACCAGGCCGGTGAGGACGAGTTCGCCGGGCTGGAGGTAGCGGGCCGGGTCCTGGAGGTCGGTGGAGCTGAGCCCGGTGACCGGGCGGTCGAGCAGGTCCGGGGTGCCCCAGGCCAGGCGGATGTCCAGGTCGTCGAGGTGCAGCAGGTCACCGACGATCATCTCTCGCTCATCTCGCTCTCGCTCTCGCCCTTGTGCGCCGCGCACGGCTGTACCTCGCAGGTGCAAGCTTTGGGTGCGCATGAGCATCGTAAATGCAAGTCATGCGGCGGTGATTCTTCTTGTCGGATCATCCAGTGCGGGCCCCCTCGGCGGGAGTGCGGAACCAGTCGTCCGCCCGATTGCGGTGCCGCTTCCACCGGCTTCCACCGGCTTCCACCGGCTTCCACCGGCGCGGGGCGCGCCGAGCCGTCTCCTCGGACATGCCCGCCTCCGCCCCCGCAGCTGCCAGCTGAAAGTACTCCACTCCATCGCAGATGCTGCTGAAATCATCCTTTCAGCGCCGCAGCTGCGAATGCCCGGGCCCTCCCTCGGGTAACCCCCTCCCGGGCCGCAGCGGCGCGGCCCGGGAGGAGGGAGCACCATGACCCCGTCGAGCCCCACCGTCCGGCTGCACGGCCACTTCGACCGGCCCGCCGAGCTGTCGGTCGACCAGCTGCGAGCCCTCCCCGCGCACCACGTCGAGGTCAGCTTCGACTGCCTGGCCGAGGGTGAGCAGCGGCACGGCTACGAGGGGCCCGCGCTCTGGGACGTGCTGTGCGCGGCCCGGCCCCGGATCGACTTCTCCGGCCGCAAGCAGCGGCTGCGCTTCCTGCTGTCGGTCAGCGGCGCGGACGGCCACCGGGCCGTCGTCTCCTGGGCCGAGATCGACCCCGACTTCGGCGGCCAGCGGATCCTGCTGGCCACCAGCATGGACGGCACCCCGCTGGACGCCGCCGGCCCGCAGCTCGTCGTCCCCGACGACCACTGCGGCGCCCGCTACGTCAGCGGGGTCACGGCCGTCTGGCTCGGCCCGCTGGGTGAACCGGCGGCCTGAGCCCCGGCCGCGGGCGGGCCTTGGCCCCGCCCCGGGGCCCGCTCTCGCCGAGTGTTTCGCGGTGGAGCATCGTCGCTGCTCGGAGGGGGTGCGGGCGATCGTGGGGAATACCGAAAAACAGCTCGCCGGATGCCTGTTTCCGTGCCAACATGCCCCATATGGGGACGATTCTGCACGGCACCCTGGTGACCCTCCGCACCGCCGGCACCGACGACATCCCGGCGCTCGCGGCCATCCGCGGCACGCCCGAGGTGTTCGCCCGCTGGCGGGGCGGTGACGACCTCGCCGACGCCGTCGCCAGCGACCTGGAGGAGCCCGACACCGAGACCCTCGCCGTCGAGGTGGGCGGGAAGATCGTCGGCGCCATCCAGTGGTACGCCAACAACGACGACGAGTACCGGCACGCCGGCATCGACATCTACCTCGACCCGGAGGTCCACGGCGTCGGCCTCGGCACCGACGCCATCCGCACGCTGGCCCGCCACCTCGTCGACCACCACCACTACCACCGGCTGATCATCGATCCGGCGGCCGACAACACGGCCGCGATCCGCTGCTACGCGAAGGTCGGCTTCCGCTCCGTCGGCACCATGCGCCAGTACGAGCGCGGCCCGGACGGCACCTGGCACGACAACCTGCTGATGGACCTTCTCGCGGACGAGCTCCGCTGACCGGTGCGCCCGCGCGGCGGTGGGCGGCCCGGCAGCGGCTCGACCGAACCGGAGCGCGCGTGGCGCGGAGTCAGATCGCGGCTGCGCCCGCGGTCTCCCGCTCCGGCGCCGGGCACCCGCAGGTGCGCCGCAGCACCAGCCGGGCCGGGAAGGTCCGCGCGCCGGTGGAGCGCCGCTCGGCCCCGCCGAGGACCAGGTCCACCGCGGCGCGGGCCATCTCGTCCTGCGCGGTCGCGACGGTGGTCAGCGCCGGGCCGGCGATCACCGCCTCGGCGATGTCGTCGAAACCGGCCACCGCGAGCTGCTCCGGCACCCGGATGCCCAGGTCGTCGGCGGCCCGCAGCAGGCCGATCGCCTGGTCGTCGGTCGTGCAGAACACCGCGGACGGCCGGTCGGGCCGGGCCAGCAGGGCGAGCGCCTCGGCGTGCGCCCGGACGCGGTCGAACGGCGCCGGCACCAGCCGCCCCTCGGTCGCCAGCCCGGCCTCGGCCAGCGCGGCGGCCCAGCCGGCCGTCCGCCCGGTGACCGGGTCGTGCGGGCTGAGCGCGAGGGTGCCGCCGAAGCAGTGCACCTCGGCGTGGCCGTGCCCGAGCAGGTGCCGGACCACCTCGCGGGCGCCGCCCTCGTCGTCCGCCACCACCGCGACGCCGTCGGCGGTCTCCGCCCGGTGGTGCAGCAGCACGACCGAGGTGCCGTCGCCCACGTCGAAGCCGGTGAGCCCGGGGGTGGCCGGGTCCTGGGTGACCAGGATCAGCCCGTCGACCTGCATGCCGAGGAACGCGCGGATGTAGTGTGCCTCGCGCTCGTCCACGTAGTCGGAGTTGCCGATCAGCAGGAGCCGGCCGTGGTCGGCGGCGGCCTGTTCGACGGCGTGCGCGAGCCCGGCGAAGAACGGCTGGCGGGCGTCCGGCACGACCATGCCGAGCAGGTTGGTCCGCCGCCGTGCCATCGCCTGGGCGACCCGGTTGGGGCGGTAGCCGAGCTCCTCGACCGCCGCGAGCACCCGCGCCCGGGTCGCGGGCGCCACCGGCCGCGGCCCGTCGTTGATCACATAACTCACGACCGCCGTGGACGTCCCCGCCACCCGCGCCACATCGTCCCGTGTCACCCTCGCCATGTCCGCGAGCCTACACAGCGCCTCCGACGGCCCCGGGCCGCCGTCGCCGCCGGGCGCCCGCCGCGGTCAGTACGTGTGGTCCGCGGTGATGTCCGCCGAGAGGCCGAGGGCCTGTTCGGCGGGGCGCCCGCGCAGCGCCAGCAGGGTCTGGGCGAGCGCGTCGACGGCGGCCAGGTGGGCGAGCCGGCTGGCCGTGGTCTCCAGGCCGAAGACCAGGTCCTGCCCGCCCGCGACCAGGGTGTGGGTGGCCGTCTCGGTGAGCGGTGAGCGGGCGTAGCTGGTGAGCGCGACCACGGCCGCCCCGGCCGCCCGGGCCCGGCGCGCGGCGTCGATCACCAGCGGGGTGGCGCCGCCGTGGCTGACCGCGAAGCAGACGCCGCCGGGCGGGAGCTGGGCGGCGGCCAGCTGGGCGGTGAGCGGGTCGGCGGGGGCGTCGACGCGCAGGCCGAGCGCGCGCAGCCGGTAGGCGAGGTCGAGCACCACCGCGCCGGACAGCCCGGAACCGACCAGTACCACCTGACCGGCGCCGGCCAGCACGTCGGCGGCCGCCCGCAGGTCGTCGGCGGTGAGCGTGGCGGTGATCCCGTCCAGGGCCGCGCGGGCGGCCCGCAGGGTGTCGGCGAGGGCCCGGGCGGCCGGGTCGCGTGCGTCGTCGTCGGCGGGGGCCGGAGCCGTGGCGGGGGAGTGCCGGGCGGCCGCGATCTTCAGCTCCTGGTAGCCGCGGAAGCCGAGCCGCTGACAGGCCCGGACCACGGAGGAGGGGGCGGTGCCGGCCAGCGCGGCGACGTCGCTGACGCTCAGGTGCACCAGTCCGGCGCCCCGGTCGAGCACCACCTCGGCCACCCGTGCCTCGGCGCCGCGCAGCTCGCCGAGCCGGGCCCGGATCCGCGCGGCGAGCTGGGACTCCAGGGGCGTCATGTCGGAATGTCCTTCCATGGCGCTAGGGTAGCGTGGAATTCGGTTCCAGGCCGTGCCGGGTCGCCGGAAGGCCGTCGGAGGGGAGCTTCGCCATGCCCGAGATCGTGCCGGCCGTGCCGGTGGCCGTGCTCGCCGCGGCCGTGCTGCACGCCGTCTGGAACGGGCTGGCGCACCGGATCGCGGACAAGCTGGTCGGCTTCGCGCTGATCAACCTGACCTACACCGCGTGCGCGCTCGTCCTGGTGCTGCTCAACCCGCTGCCGGCGGCCTCGGCCTGGCCGTACCTGCTGGCCTCGGTCGCCGTCCAGACGACGTCGACGGTCCTGCTGCTACGCGCCTACCAACTGGGCGACTTCGGGCAGATGTACCCGATCGCTCGCGGCTCGGCGCCGCTGCTGGTGGCCCTGCTGTCGGCCACCGTGCTCGGTCAGCACCCGGGCGCCGGCGAGCTGCTGGGCGTGGTGGTGATCTCCTGCGGCCTGATCGGGCTGGCCTTCGCCAAGGGCGTCCCGGGGCGGGCGCAACTGCCCGCGCTCGGGGCCGCCGCCGGGACGGGCGTGATGATCGCCGTCTACACGGTGCTGGACGGCAGCGGCGTCCGGCACGCCGGGACGGTCGGCGGCTACGTGGCCTGGCTGTTCCTGTTGCAGGGGCCGACGCTCGCGCTGATCGCCTGGGCCCGGCGCGGCCGTTCGCTGCTGACCGGGGTCGGCAAGGTGGTGCCGGTGGGGATCGCGGGAGGCGTGCTCTCGCTGACGGCCTACGGCCTGGTGGTGTGGGCGCAGTCCCGCGGGGACTTGGCGACGATCGCGGCCCTGCGCGAGACGAGCATCGTGATCGCCGCCCTGATCGCCACCGTGGTGTTCCGCGAGCGGCTCGGCCGTCTGCGGCTGAGCGCCAGCCTCACCGTGCTGGCCGGGATAGCCGTCCTGGAGCTGGTCCGGCCGTAGGGGGTGCCCTAACCAGGCCTGTCCGGCCGATCGCGGCTGATTCCCCGGGACCGGCCGGACAGCGACTGGTGGCCGTCAGCCGTTCTCAGGCACGATCACGGTCAGCGCGGTGCTCAGCAGCTCGAAGCCCAGGGACTCGTAGAGCCGACGGGCCGGGTTGCCGTCGGTGACGGCCAACTGCACCTCGACGAGCCCGCGTTCGGCGGCGTCGGCGACGGCGCGGCGCAGCAGGTCCGCGCCGAGGCCCCGGTAGCCGAGCTCCGGGTGCCGGAAGACGTCGCCGATCCACGGTATGCCGCCGCGGTCGGTGAGGACGAGCCCGGCCACCACCCGGTCCTGCGCGTCCACGGCGAGCAGGCTGGAGGGCAGCACCGGCCCGATGACCTCGCCGGCGAGCAGCGGGGCGATCCGCTCCGCCAGCGCCTGCCGGTCGTCGCCCGCGAAGTGGTCCGGGTGCCCCGGGGCGAACGCGGCCCGCCAGGCCTCGAACAGGTCCTCGGGCGCGCGGTCGCAGGGTACGGCCCGCAGGCCGCCGCGCAGCGGGGCCCCGGCCCAGTCGGCGGGCGGCGGGTCGGCGACCAGGTCGCGCCGCATGGCGTGGGCGTGCCGGAGCACGGTGGCGCCGTGCTCCAGCAGGGCGAGGCCGAACTCGGGGGTCCCGGAGACCACCCACCCGGCCATCTCGGTGCGCACGAACTCCACCGGGTCGATGCCGCCGGTCTCGTCCACCACCTCCAGCAGGTCGGCCCAGGGCCGGCCCTCCCGCTCGCCCGGGAGGTAGCGCACCACCGGTACGCCCTCGCCGTTTCGCCCGATCACCAGATCTGCCTCGGTCACACCAAGCCCCATTCGTACGGTCGTTCGTCCGCAGTCATGGTCGACGAGAGCGCTCCCGGGGGCAACCGAATTGTCAGGACACCACCGCGGCGCGGACGCAGAGCACGTCCGGCAGGTGGGAGATCAGCAACGACCAGCTCTCGCCCTCGTCGTGGCTGCCGTAGACGTCGCCGGTCCGGTTGCCGAAGTAGATCCCGGCCGGCTCGGCGTCGTCGGTGCGCAGCGCGTCGCGCAGCACGATGCCGTAGTGGTCCTCGCCGGGCAGGCCGTCGGCGAGGGGTTGCCAGCTGGTGCCGCCGTCGGTGGTGCGGAAGACCCGGCACCGGTGGCCGGGCGGGATGCGGTCGTCCCCGCCGCCGAGCGGGAACAGGTAGGCGGTGTCGCCCCGGCGCGGGTGGGCGGCGACGGCGAAGCCGAACGCGGCGGGCAGCCCGTCGGCGACGGAGCGCCAGTTCGCGCCCCAGTCGTCGCTGCGGTAGACGCCGCCGTGGTTCTGCAGGTACAGCCGGTCGGGGTCGACGGGGTCGGGGGCGACCTTGTACACGCACTGGCCGAACTCGGGGTACTGGCCCTCCTCCGGGAGGAACTCGGCGCGCAGACCGGTGTTGGCGGGCTCCCAGCTGTCGCCGCCGTCCTTGCTGCGGTAGACGCCGCCGGTGGAGACGGCGACCAGCAGCCGCTGCGGGTCGCGCGGGTCGGTGACGACGGTGTGCAGACCCTGGCCGCCGTAGCCGGCGCCCCAGTCGGTCCGGTGCGGGTGGTTCCAGAGCGACTCGACCAGGCGGAAGGTCTCACCGCCGTCCTCGGAGCGGAACAGCGCGGCGGGCTCGGTGCCGGCGTAGACGACGCCGGGGGCCTCGGGGCCGGCCGGCTGGAGCTGCCAGACCCGGGTGAGCGAGGCGCCGGTGGCTTCGGGGAAGCGGATCGCCGGCTGCGGCGGCTCGTACCAGATGGCGCCGAGGTCGTCGGAGCGCCGGACGGACGGCCCCCAGTGGCTGCTGTCGGCGCCGACCAGTAGCCGGGTGCGGCCGTCGCGGCGGTCGATGGAGACGGAGTAGATCGCGTTCATCCGGAAGTGCGGCCCGCTGAACTCCCAGTCCAGCCGGTCGCGGCTGCGGCCGAGAAAGAGGCCCTTCTCGGTTCCGACGGCCAACAGCACTTCGGTCATGCCCCACACCACCTGGTGACGAGTACGGCCCCCCGGGACGGCCCCCGACGCCCAGTGTCCCGCCGTCCACCGGCGGACACATCTCGCCGCGCCCGCTCACCCGGAGGGCCTTCTCGTCGGGAGGGCCCGTCCGCCCGGTTCACCCGCCCGGTTCACCCGCCCGGCTCACCCCCGGCAGCCCTCCAGCAGCCGCAGCCACACCTCGCTGATCGTCGGGTAGGAGGGCACGGCGTGCCAGAGCCGGTCGATCGGCACCTCGCCGACCACGGCGACGGTCGCCGAGTGCAGCAGTTCGGCGACCCCGGGGCCGACCAGGCAGGCGCCGACCAGCACCTCGCGGTCCAGGTCGAAGACCACCCGGGCCCGGCCGCGGTAGTGGTCGCCGTACAGCGAGGCCCCGGCGACGGCGCCGAAGTCGTGGTCGACGGCCTTGACCCGCAGCCCGGCCGCTTCGGCCGCCGCCAGGGTCAGCCCGACGGCGGTGACCTCCGGATGGGTGAAGACGACCTGCGGCGCGCCCGCGCTGTCGGCCGACGCGGCGTGCGCGCCCCAGCGGGAGGTGTCCAGCGCACGCCCCTGGGCGCGGGCCACGATCGCCGCGCCCGTGATCCGGGCCTGGTACTTGCCCTGGTGGGTGAGCAGCGCCCGGTGGTTGACGTCCCCGACGCCGTACAGCCACTCGCCGTCGACGCCGAGCACGGTGCAGCTGTCGTCCACCTCCAGCCAGCCGCCCGGCTTCAGCCCGACCTGCTCCAGCCCGACGTCGGCGGTGCGCGGAGCCCGTCCGGTCGCGTACAGCACCTCGTCCACGGTCAGCCGCTCGCCGTCACCGAGCGTCAGGACCACCGGCCCGGCGCCGTCCGCCCGCTCCAGCGAGGTGGCCTCCGTCCCGAACCGGAGGTCCACCCCGGCCTCGCGCAGGCCCTCCGCGACCAGCTCGCCCGCGAACGGCTCCATCCGCGGCAGCAGGTGGTCGCCGCGTACCAGCAGCACCACCTCGGAGCCGAGCGCCCGCCAGGCGGTCGCGAGCTCCACCCCGACCACGCCGCCGCCGACCACCGCCAGCCGCCCGGGCACGGCCGGCGCGGCGGTCGCCTCCCGGTTGGTCCACGGGTGGGCCTCCGCCAGGCCCGGCACGCCCGTGGGCAGCACCGGACGGCTGCCGGTGCACACGGCGACGGCGTGCCGGGCGGTGAGCACCCGCTCGGTGCCGTCCTCGGCCTCCACGGTGACGGTCCGTACGCCCGCCAGCCGGCCGTGACCGCGCACCAGCTCGATGCCGTTGTCCCGCAGCCACTGCACCTGGCCGTCGTCGTTCCAGCGCGAGGTGAAGGAGTCCCGCCGGGCCAGCACCGCGGCCGGGTCCAGCCGCCTGTCGCCGACCGCCTCCCGGGAGCCGCCCACTGCCCGGGCGTCGGCCAGCGCGGCCACCGGGCGCAGCAGCGCCTTGCTAGGCATGCAGGCCCAGTACGAGCACTCGCCGCCGACCAGTTCGGCCTCCACGACCACCGTGCGCAGGCCGGCGGCGGCCGTCCGGTCGGCGACGTTCTCGCCGGTCGGGCCGCCCCCCAGGACGATGACGTCGTACTCCTCGGCGGTGCTGGTCATACCCGGTCCTCCGTGGTGTCGATGGCCACCCCGGCCCGCAAGGCGAGGGTGACGGGTGTGTGGTCGCGGACGTCGAGCAGCCGGGCGTGCCGGGCGTCGTCCAGCGCGCCGGTGGGGGCGACCTGCCGGGAGATCGGCCCGTGGCTGCCGTTCGTCTCGTACCCGAGCCTGACCCGAACGGCCTCCGGCGGCCACTTCTCGCGCTCCACGTACATCCTCAGGGGCTCGCTCTCCGGTGGGATCCGGCCCTCGGCCGGACGGGCGCCGGGCCGTTCGCCCGGCGCCGTGCCCATCCTGCGACGCCGGCGGGGCTTCGCGCAGACGAACGCGCGGACGAACGCGCCGACGAACGCGCGGACGAACCCGCCGACGAACGCGCGGACGAACCCGCCGATGGGTCCGCCGACGGGTCCGGGCCGAGGGCGGGTCAGAGCGCCGCGAGCTCGGCCAGCACCGCCGCCGTGTCGGCCGGGCGGGAGAACATCGGCCAGTGCCCGGTGGGCAGTTCGCGCAGCTCCCAGTTCGGCCCGTCGAGCCCGGCGAACCACGGGTGGCCGGCCGTGATCATCGCCTGCACCTGGGCGAGCGGGAAGGAACAGGTCACCAGGGCCTGCGGCAGCGCGGCCGAGGCGCCGGTCAGCCGCAGCCGGTCCCGGTACGCCCCGGCCGGGTGCGGGGTGGCCAGCTCGCGGATCCGGGCGAGCTCGGCCTCGTCCAAGCCCTCCACACTGGCGCCGTCGGCGGCGAGGTCGGCCCAGGAGGGCATCGGGAGGCGGCCGTCGACCACCGCGGCGTCGGCCGCCGCGCGGTGGTCGGGCTGCCAGAGGTCGTACAGCGAACCGCCGTCGATCATCGGGCCGCTGTCCAGGTAGACCACCCGGCGGATCCGCTCCGGCATCCGGTCGGCGAGGCCGCCGGCCGGGACGCAGGCGCCGCTGTGCGCCACCAGCACCACCTCCCACAGGTCCTCGCGGACCAGCAGGTCGGCCAGCGCGGCGATGTGCTCCGCCAGCCCGATCGGCTCGGCCTCGCCCGCGCGCTCCGCCAGCCCGGGCAGGGTCACGGGGTGGACGGTGTGCCCGGCGGCACGCAGCGGCGCGGCGACCTCGTCCCAGGCCCAGGCGCCGAGCCAGAAACCGGGGACCAGTACGAACGTGCTCATGGGGGGTCGCTCCTCGCGGTCGGGCGGGATCTCCGTCGCCGACGACTCCAGGACCGACCCCGGCCGGACTCCGCCCGGATTTCCGAGCGACCGGGCCCGGGGAGTCGCACTCCCCGGGCCCTCGGACCAGCGGACGCCCGGACGGGTCAGGCCTGGCCCCCGGCCGCCTGCTCCTGCGCGACCTTGCGCTTCACCTCGGCCATGTCCAGGTTCCTGGCCTGGCCGATCAGGTCCTCGAACACCGACTCCGGCAGCGCACCGGCCTGCGAGAAGACGAGCACGCCCTCACGGATGATCGCCAGTGTGGGGATCGACTGGATCCCGAACGCGGCGGCCAGCTCCACCTGCGCCTCGGTGTCCACCTTGGCGAAGACGAGGTCCGTGTGGCGCTCGGCCGCCTTCTCGTACACCGGGGCGAACTGGCGGCACGGCCCGCACCACCCGGCCCAGAAGTCGATGAGGACGAAGTCCTGGCCCTCCGGGCCCGGGACGATGTCGTCGAAGTTCTCCTTGGTCAGCTCGACCGTGCTGCTCATCTCGCGATTCCTTCCCTTCCGGAGGCGGCGCTACCGATCACGTGCTCGCGACAACCGTGCGCCCCGACGGGGTATTCCGCAGCCGGAGCCGCCTCCACCGGTAGCTGCCGGCGCCGGTTCAGCGCCCGGGCGCCACACACCGCGCGGAGCGCAGACCCCACGGGCGGGAGACCTCGTACGCCGCCAGCCGCTCGACCCGGGCCGGCCCCTGCACACCGGGCCAGCGCGGGTTCGGCGTGCCGTCGCCGATCAGGTGCTGCCGTTGCCAGACGCGGTTCCAGCCGACCCGCAGGGTGGGCTCGAAGCTGTGCCACCGTCCGCACGGGCACGGCTGCCGCACCCAGGCGCAGGTCCGGCAGAGTTCGGCCAGGCCGTGGCCGGTCGAGCGCGACAGCACCGGCTCCTCGTCCCCGCAGGCCGGGCAGCCGGGCAGGTCGGCGCCGTCCAGCAGGGCGTTCTGCCGCCGGACGTAGTCGGGCAGCCGCAGCGGCGGGTGGAGGAAGGGGTCCGCCCGCCAGGCCGCGTCCGGTGCGCCCCACCAGGGGCGGTTCCACCACACCGGCTCGGGCGGTTGCCGCCGCCCGGCCCGCTTCTGCGCCCGGCGCCGCGCCTCGTACTCCCGTGCCCCGGCCAGCCACAGAACCCGTGCCTCGTGCAGTTCCTCCACGGCCCGCACCAGCGAGTCCGGGTCGGCCTCCAGCAGCCTGGGCATCCGGGCGCTGAGCGTGAGGTGGTGGTAGGTGGCCCGGAAGCCGTACGGCGCGAAGCAGGTCAGGCAGGTCCGCAGGGCGTTGAGCCGTCGGCGCACCGGCAGCCGCTCGTCGTGCACCCGGGCCCGGTGGGTCAGGAAGCTGGTCACGGCTGCCCCGCGGCGACATCGAGGGCCGACTGCATGCGTATCACCGGGTGATCATGCCGGACGGCCCACCCGGCGGGCCAAGGCATTACCCCGCGTCCGCCGCGATCCGGGCCAGGACCCGGCCGCAGCGCCGGGCGAAGGCCCGCTGCGCGAGCGGCAGCAGCGGCCCCGCCAGCCGGGCGTACCGGGCGACCGGACGGCTGAAGGCGGTGACGCTGAACCAGACCGCCCCGTCCGCCTCCAGCTCGACCAGGAACGTCTCCTCGCCGCGGGCCAGATGGCCGGCCCGGGTGCCGTAGGTGAAGCCGTACCGGTCCGGGCCGTCGACGGTGGCCAGCACCCGGTTGGGGGCGCCGGCCCGGAGCGGGCCGACGCCGATCGCGCAGTGCACGGCGACGCCGGGGGCGGCCCGGTCCGCGTCGGTGTCGATCCGCACGCCGGCCAGCCGGTGCATCCGCCAGCCGAGCAGGGCGGCCCCGGCCACCTCCAGGGCGGGGCGGCCCCGGCCGATGAGTGCCCGGTGCCGCAGGTGGCGGTACCCGCCGGGCAGGTGGCCGGTGGCGCTGGCGCCCTGCTCCGGGTAGCTGAGGTCGGTCATCGGTGGTCCTCCGTGGTGGTGATCCGGCGCCAGGCGAGCAGCGAGCAGAGTGCGAAGCCGAGCGCGTTGCCGACGCCGTGGGTGGCGGCCATCCAGGCCAGGGTGGGGTGGGGGAGCCCGGACGCCTGGCCGAGGGCCCACCACAGGGCGAGCAGCATGGTGAGGGCGAGGACGGCCGAGGAGGCGGTGAGCAGCCGGGCGGTGACCGGGTCGGCGGCGCGGGGCCGCAGATCGCGCCAGGTGACCAGGCCGACCAGCCACATCCCGGTGGTGAGCACGCAGGCCCCGGCGAACTGGACCCAGGTGCCGAGGAAGTACCCGGCGAGCACCAGCAGCGTCCCGGCCGGCACGCTGAACGCGGCGCAGCGGGCGGCGCCGGAACCCGCCCGGGTGCTGCGGCAGACCAGCCCGGCGACGAGGGCGGCGGTGAAGCCGGCGTAGTGGAAGTGCGGGACGGTCAGTGCCAGGACGTGCGGTTCGAAGCCGAACAGCGGGTAGCCGGAGCGTTCGGCGACCAGGGCGGTGCCGGCCACCGCCGGGGCGGCGAGCGCGGTGAGGACGGCGAGTTCGGCGGGCGCGAGCGAGCGGGTCCGGCGCAGCCGCAGCGGGGCGTGGAGGGCGACGGCCAGGGTGCCGAGCGCGTAGAGGGCGGCGCTGCCGGTGGCGAGGCCGCCGCGCGGGAGCCAGAGCGAGAGCGCGCCGGGGACGGCGGCGAGCGGCCAGAGCCGGCGGACGCGGTCGAGGCCGGGTTCGCCGATCAGGGCGAGGCCGAGCGGGACGACGGCGCCCATACCGAGCAGGACCAGCAGGTTCACCAGCTCCGTCGTGCCTTTCCCCATGCCGGAAGCACCTCCTTGAACGCGTTCAAATCGTGGTCGTCGACGACTCTACGCCGCACAGTTGAACGCGTTCAACTTGCCCCCGGTCGGCCTGCCCTGGTGTTCACGGTGGGTGCGGCGCACTCTGGAGGAGTAACCGGAGGAGTGACCGATGGAGGTGATCCGCCATGCAGACTCTGGTCGGTTGGCACATCGAGATGGAGTTTCGCGAGGACGGCCCGCGCACGACCGCCGCGGCCATGCTGCGGCTGCGCGACGGCAGGGAACTGCGGGCCCACGGCTACAGCAGCCGCCACCCCTCGGACCCGGAACAGCTGCGGGTCGGCGAGGAGATCGCGGGGGCCAGAGCCCTCAACGACCTGGCCTCGCAGTTGCTCACCAAGGCCCACGGTGAGATCCAGGAGGTCAGCCCGATCCCGACCCACCCGTTGACGTGAGTGCCGCGCACCCGGACGGCGGCCACGCCGGCGGCCGGGAGCACCGTCCGCGCATCCCGCTGATCTGCCCGCGCTGCGGGCACGAGCAGCGGGTCGTGCCCGGCGGCCCCGACCGCGCGGTCAGGGTCGTGCACCTGGCGACGGGCCGGGAGGCGTGCGAACCCGGGGACCTGGCGAAGGCGCCGGACGACGGGCCCTGACAGCGGTCCCCGGGCAGCGTGAACGCTTCGGAACACGAACGGCGCCGGGGGCCGGGCACGCTCGTGCCCGGCCCCCGGCGCCACCGGGCCGCCCGACGGGGTCAGTTGACGCAGTACGTCGTCGGCAGCTGCCACTCGGGCCCGACCAGCCGCTGCTCCAGCTCGTTGAGCGTGATCCGGATGCCGACCGTCCCGGCCAGCCCGACCCGGAACCGGCTGCGGGCCAGCGCGATCAGCGCCGTCAGGCCGTACTTGTTGATCAGCGAGGTGCGGTAGCGGGCGGTGTCGTCCGGGTCGCAGAGCCGTGCGCGGGCCGGTACCGGCCGCCCGGTCGGGCGCCCGTGGGCGTCGCACGGGCCGACCAGCACCCGGGGGTGGCGCCGGATCCGTTCGGCCTCGCCGGAGTGGGCCGGGGTCCAGACGCCGAGCGCGGTGCCGTCGGGCACCACCCAGATCTGCGAGTCCCGGCGGGTGCCGTCCTCGCCGAAGGTGGTGAGCAGGAGGTATCTGTTGTCGGCGAGCTGGTCGGATCGGTCGTGCATCTGTCCTCCCTCTGGCGTGGGGACCGGGGCCGTGGGTCAGTGCCCGCGGCCCTCGGTGATCTCGCGGTACTCCTCGGCGGTGGGCTTGGCGATCCGGGCGTGTTCGCCGTGGAATCCGCGGGACAGCCGGGCGCGGGTGCGGGTGAGCACGCCCGCGCTCCGGGCGACTCCATTCTCGTCGACGGGGGCCGGCAGTTCGAGGGGGCGGGGCTGCTCGTGTGCGGTGAGCCGGTGCAGTTCGGCGGGCGCGAGCCCGGCGTGCACCTCGGTGAACTCGCCGTGCGGCAGGCGCCTGACGACGCCGGTCTCACGTCCGTGCAGCACCTTGTCGCGGTCACGGCGCTGGAGGCCGAGGCACCAGCGCCTGGTGATGACGAAGACGGCCGCCGGGACGACGAAGAAGCCGATCCGCACCGCGTAGGTGATGGCGTTGAGCGACAGGTGCAGACGGGTGGCGATGAGGTCGTTGCCGCCGCCGGCCAGCATCACCAGGTAGAGGCTGATCCAGGCGGCGCCGAGCGCGGTGCGGACGGGCGCGTTGCGCGGCCGGTCCAGCAGGTGGTGTTCGCGCTTGTCGTCGGTCACCCAGCTCTCGATGAACGGGTGGACCGCGATCGCGCCGAGGATCACCGGGAACAGCGTGAACGGGATCAGCACGCCGAGGTTGAGGGTGTGCCCCCAGAGCCCGACCTCCCAGCCGGGCATCACCCGGATCAGGCCCTCGGCGAAGCCCATGTACCAGTCGGGCTGGGCGTCGGTGGAGACCTGGTCGGGGCGGTACGGGCCGTACGCCCAGATCGGGTTGACGGTGGCGACGGCGGACATCAGCGCGACGGTGCCGAAGACCAGGAAGAAGAACCCGCCGGCCTTGGCCAGGTAGACCGGCATCAGCGGCATGCCGACGACGTTCTTCTCGGTCCTCCCGGGCCCGGGCCACTGGGTGTGCTTGTGGTGGAAGACCAGGATCAGGTGCGCCACCAGCAGGCCGAGCATGATGCCGGGCACGAGCAGCACGTGGACGGTGAAGAACCGCGGGATGATGTCGTGCCCGGGGAACTCGCCGCCGAACAGGAACATCTGGACGTAGGTGCCGACCAGCGGGACGGCCAGCACCACGCCCTCGATGAACCGGATGCCGGTGCCGGAGAGCAGGTCGTCCGGGAGCGAGTAGCCGAAGAAGCCGTCCAGCATGCCGAGGAAGAGCAGCAGGAAGCCGAAGACCCAGTTGACCTCGCGCGGCTTGCGGAACGCACCGGTGAAGAAGACCCGCATCATGTGCACGAACATGGCCGCGACGAAGACGACGGCGGCCCAGTGGTGGATCTGCCGGATCAGCAGCCCGCCGCGGACCTCGAAGCTGATGTCCACCGTGGAGGCGTAGGCCTGCGACATGGGCACGCCCTTGAGCGGGACGTACGAGCCGTCGTAGATCACCTCGCCCATGGAGGGCTTGAAGAACAGGGTCAGCCAGACGCCGGTCAGGATGATGATCAGGAAGGTGTACAGGCAGATCTCGCCCAGCATGAAGGACCAGTGGTCCGGGAAGATCTTGCGCAGGTTGGCCCTGGCCAGGGTGTGGATCCCCAGTCGGCCGTCCGCCCAGTCGACGGCCCGCCGCCCCCGTCCTGGGTTCTGATTCCGGGTCATGTGCACGCACCTCAGTCGGAACGAAGTGGGGATCATTCCCCGCTTCTCGCTGAGGTCACCATAATCGGGGAGTGCTCCCCACTTCTACCCGGGGCGGCTGTGCTCCGGACCCCGGAACGGCGAGCGGCCCGCCCGGCGCCCCAGGAGGGGGACACCGGACGGGCCGCGTACGCACCCGAGCAACCCGCAGGCGTCAGTGCGCCATCACCGGAACCTCGTCGCTCTTCGCCGCACCGGCGCCCGAAGCCGACGCCGCGTCCGGGCGACCGGCGTTCACGAGGGTGAAGGCGATCGCGGAGGCCGCCACCAGGATCCCGAAGGACACCCAGATCGCGGTCGTGAAGCCGTGCACCATGCCCTGGAACTGCAGGGCCTGGGCGGCCGCCGGCGACGAGGCGGCCGCGGCGGTCGCGTGCGAGGCCAGCCAACTGGTGGTGGCACTGGCCGCGATGGTGTTCAGCAGCGCGGTGCCGATGGCGCCGCCGACCTGCTGCGAGGTGTTGACCATCGCCGAGGCGACGCCCGCGTCGCGCGGCTGGACGCCGTGCGTCGCCAGGCTCATCGCCGGCATGAACGCGGTGCCCATGCCGAGGCCCATCAGGACCAGGCCGGGCAGGATCAGCATCGGGTAGGAGGTGTCCAGACCGATGTTGCTCAGCAGCAGCATGCCGATCGAGGCGACCAGGAAGCCGGGGGCCATCAGGAACCGCGCCGGGACGCGGGTCATCAGCCGGGCGCCGATCTGGGTCGAGCCGGTGATCATGCCCGCCACCATCGGCAGGAACGCGACGCCGGTCAGCACCGGGCTGTAGCCGCGCACGAGCTGCAGGTAGTAGGTCAGGAACAGGAACAGGCCGAACATGCCGATCACGGCCAGGCCGAGCGACAGGTACACCCCGCCGCGGTTGCGGTCCAGCACCACGCGCAGCGGCAGCAGCGGGGCCTTGACCCGGCGCTCCACCAGGACGAACGCGGTCAGCAGCACGGCGGCCGCGACGAACAGCCCCAGCGTGCTGGCGGCCGTCCAGCCGCTGGACTCGGCGCGGGTGAAGCCGTACACCAGCGAGACCAGGCCGCTGGTCACCAGCAGCACGCCGGGGACGTCCAGCCGGTTGCGGTTGCGGCCCTCGGCGGGCTCGCGGATCACCAGGACGGCGCCCACGGCGGCCACGATGGCGAACGGGACGTTGACGAAGAACGTCCAGCGCCAGTTCATGTACTCGGTCAGCAGACCGCCGAGGATCAGGCCGATCGCGCCACCGCCACCGGCGATCGCGCCGTAGATGCCGAAGGCCTTGGCGCGCTCCTTGGCCTCGGTGAAGGTCACCGCCAGCAGCGACAGCGCGGCCGGGGCGAGCAGCGCGCCGAACACGCCCTGGAGGGCGCGGGCGCCGAGCAGCATCGCGGTGTTGGCCGCGGCGCCGCCGAGCGCGGAGGCGAGGGCGAAGCCGGCCAGGCCGACCACGAAGGTCCGCTTGCGGCCCCAGAGGTCCGCGATCCGGCCGCCGAACAGCAGCAGGCCGCCGAAGGCCAGCGCGTAGGCGGTGATCACCCACTGGCGGTTGCCGTCGGAGATGCCCAGGTCCCGCTGGGCGGACGGAAGGGCGATGTTCACGATGGTGGCGTCCAGGACGACCATCAGCTGGGCGAGGCCGATGAATATCAGCGCCTTCCAGCGCCGGGGATCGGGCAGCGTCGCCGGTCGGGCGTCGGTTTCAGGCATGGAGGTACTCACTTCGGGGTGCGTGGCGTGCGACAAGGGCCGACCGCCGTACGGGGACGGCTGGTCGCCGTACGGGGCGTCGGTGCGGGGCGGGTGGTGCGGGACGTGCGGGGATCGGCTTCCGGCGGGCCGGTGGTCGGCACGGTCCGGAGGGTGGGTCGGTCGGTCGGGGTACCGCTGTGGGTCAGTGGTGGGGTTGGAAGTCCTCGAAGGTCGCGGCCCGGCCGGGCAGCACCGAACGGGCCGGCGTGCGCAGCCCGTCCAGGAACAACTGCAGGTGCCGGTGGACGAAGTCGTCGAGCAGCTGGCAGGACGTCCCCGGCAGCGGCCGGGTCAGCTGGCTGATCGCGATGAACAGGTCACCGTGGTCGACGTCCGCCCGCAGTTCACCCGCCGCCCGGGCGCGCTCCATCAGACCGCTCACGGCGGCCGTCAGGCGCACGCGGGCCTCGGTGAGGTCCGGGTCGAACGGGTCGACATGGCTGGTGAACATCGGGCAGAGCGCGCCGAGCTTCTCCGCGACGGTCGCGTGCGCGAACCGCTGCAGGGCGTCGAACGGGACGCCGTCAGGGGCGTCCGCCTCGACCGTCGCCGTCTCGGCGAGGGCCAGGATACGGCTCTTGACGAGCAGCGCCACCTCGCGGACCAGCGCCGAGCGGTCCGGGAAGTTCCGGTACAGCGTGGCGTTGCCGACCCCGGCCCGCTTCGCGATCTCGTCCAGCGGCACGTCCGCGCCGTGCTCGACGAAGGCGTCGCGAGCCGCCAGGACGATCCGCTCCCGGTTGCGGGTCGCGTCAGCGCGCAGCTTGGGCGCACGGACGGTCTCCACGGGTCGGACCGGCTCGGTGGCGGCGGTGGTCACGGCGACTGCTCCTTCAGGATACCGGGGAAGTTCTCCCCGCTTCTGCCTACGAAAGACCAAACGGGGATTCCGTCCCCGGAAATTTCGGCTTTTGCTGTGACCTGGATCACATTTCCTGTGCCGCCGTCCGGCCATGGGTAGGGCCATGGCCGGACGGCGGGCGCTATCGGCGGAAGCCGGACGGCCCGTAACCACTCGCCGGTGTGTTCGTTGCACGGCAGGGTGCCCAGGCGAAGGAGGAAAGCCCATGACTGCGATCTCCGAGCGCCCGCACATGCTGCCCGAGGAGTTCGAGGAGATTGCCGACCTCGTAGCCCGCCGCGCAGAGGGAATCCGGCTGGAGTTCATCAACGGGAAGCTGGGGATCAAGCCCGTGCCGGACGGCGACCGCAGCATGATCATCGAGTGGCTGACGCGGATCTGCATCCAGGCGCGTCCCGATTTGTGGCTGTACAACCACGGTTTGAAGATTCGGTCCTACCGTGGCGGACGCGCTCACCCGGACGGCACGCTCGCCCCCAGCGGCACCGTTGCCGGTCAAGGGGAGTGGGCCGACGCTGACGGTGTGCTGATGGTCGTCGAGGTCACCTCCTACGACTCGGACACCGACCGGCGCGATCGCGTCGAGAAGCCTCGGGCTTATGCCGAGGCCGGCATCCCGATCTACTTGCTGATCGACCGGGATTCAGCCGAGGTCGTCGTCCATAGCCAGCCCGACGGCGTCCGTTACGAGACCGCGCAGATCCTCCCGTTCGGCAGGACCGTCCACCTCCCCGAGCCGGTGGGGATCTCGCTGGACACCGAGCCGCTCAAGAACTGGGTGCGCTGATCCCGGCCATGCCTCCCGGAACGTGCTACGCCCATCCCCCTAGGCTGTGGGCGTCCCGGGCGGCCGGTGGGCCGTGGGAGTCGGGAGGGGCCCGGCGGCCGGGGGGCGAGGAGGTCCGCGATGGGCAGCGGTGAGACCGCCGAGGTGCGCTGCGTGGCGGCCGTTCCGTGCTGGGTGAGCCTGACGGCCCGGGACCTGGAGGGGGCGAAGGCGTTCTACGGGCCGCTGCTCGGCTGGGAGTTCGAGCCGGGGCCGGACCGCTTCGGCCCGTACCTGCACGCGGTGACCGGCGGGGAGGCGGTGGCCGGGCTGGGGGTCGCGGGCAGCGACTGGGCGATGCCGGTGGCGTGGACCAGCTACTTCGGGACGGAGAGCGCGGACGAGGCCGCCGACGCGGTGCGCGAGCGCGGCGCGACCCTGGCGGTGGGCCCGCTGGCCTTCGACGCCGGGCGGGTGGCCTTCGCGGCGGACCCGGCCGGGGCGGTGTTCGGCATCTGGGAGGGCCCGCTGGGCCGGGCCCGACGGCTGGACCTGCCGGGCGCACCGGTCTGGATCGAGCTGCGCACGCCGGACCCGTTCGCGGCGGCCCTGTTCTACGGGCAGGTGTTCCGCTGGGACGGCCGTGACCCGGAGCGGTTCGACGTCCGCTGGGAGCACGACCGGGTGGTGCTGCGGGCGGAGGGCCACAGTGTCGCCGCACTGGCGAGGGAGCAGGCGGGCGGTGCGGCCGGGCTGCCGCCGCACTGGGAGGTGTCCTTCGCCGTTCCGGACGCGGACCGGGCGCTGGCCCGGGCCGTGGAGCTGGGCGGTTCGGTGGTGGGAGCCGCCTTCGACTCCCCGTACGGGCGGGTGGCCCGGTTGCAGGACCGGGAGGGCGGCCGCTTCGCGGTGATCAGCCCGAAGAACTGACGTTCACGGCTCAGTGCTGCCCGCCTCGGCGGGTCCCGCGCCCTCAAGGCCCTCGGCGCCCTCAAGGCCCTCGACGTCCTCGGCGGTTTCCGCGCGTTCGGCCCGCAGCCGGTCGCCGAGCGCGGCTCGGGTGGTGGCGGGCAGGGCCTTGCGGGCGGCCGGGAAGAGCTGCTTCTCCTCGACGGCGAGGTGGCGCCGCAGGGTGTCGGCGAGGCCGCGCAGCAGGGTGTCGAAGGCCGGGTCGGCCGGGCCGAGCCCCTGGAGGTCGGAGAGGTACTGCCCGATCGCCAGGTGCTCGTGGATGCTGCCGAACACCAGCGCCCCGCCGTCCGGTACGTCGTGCTGCACGAGCGGGAAGAGGTGTTCCTCCTCGGCCGCGCAGTGGGTGAACAGCAGGTCGGTCAGCCGGGCCAGCAGGTCGGCGCGCTCGGCGGCGCCGGCGGGTGCCCGCTCGATCCGGTCGAGCAACTCGGTGACCGCCCGGTGGTCGGCGGTGAACTCGCCGAGGATGTCCGGCCTGCGGCTCATGGCGTGCCCGCCTCTCGCACGGATCGTGGCCCCCGCTCCTTCCAGTATCCGGCGTCGGGTACCACGCCGGTCGCCGCAGGTCAGGGCCGGTCGTGCCGCCCGGTGAGGGCGAGCAGGCGGGTCTGCGGGCCGGCGTCGTCGGGGACGGGCAGGGGCGGGTCGAACAGGCCGCTCCCGGAGAGGTTCCCGTAGCCGGCGAACTCGCCGAGGGCGAAGTCGACGAGTTCCGCCGGGAGCCGGGTGCGCCGTCCGACGGCTTCGGCGAGGTCCCAGCTGTGGATGACGAGGTCGGTGGTGAGCTGGTCCAGGTAGTACTGCCCGGAGACGTCCCCGAAGGAGAGGTGGACGGTGAGCTCGGTGGCGCCGGGGACGGCGAAGGCGTCCCGGGCGGCGTCGGCGGCTTCCGTCCAGGTGGTGACCGGGTCGTCGCCGAGGACGTCGCCGTCGAAGCGGCCGCCGACCTCGGAGATGGTGGCGCCCATCAGCAGTTCGGGGATCCACAGCTGTTCGCCGGTGAGGTGGTTGACGAGTTCGCGGACGGACCAGTCGGCGCACGGGGTGGGGGCGTCCCACTGGCGGGGGGTGATCAGCCGGACGCGTTCGCCGAAGGCGGCGAGGGCTTCGGGGTAGGGCGTGCCGGGTTTCGCGGTCCGCCGGTGCTGCCTGCGTTGAGCCATGTCTCCACCCTGCCCCGGGCCGGGTCCGGCCCGCGAGTTGTCCACGATCCGTCAGTTGTTCAAATTCGAACTCCAAGGTACGGTCGAGGAGCGGCCGGTTCAAATTTGAACAACAACCGCGGGGTGACCCGCCCGGCCGCACCACCACACCCCTACGACCGATCCCGATCGATGGAGACGCGCATGCCGAGCAGCAGCCCGAGCACGACCGCCCCCACCACCACCGTCCTCCCGGGCCGGGCGACCCCCGACTCCGCGACGACCTCCCCGCACGCCTATGACGCCGGACTCCTGCTCCTGCGCCTGGCCCTCGGCCTGACCATGGCCGCGCACGGCAGCCAGAAGCTGTTCGGCTGGTTCGGCGGCGGCGGGATCGACGGCACCGGTCAGTTCTTCACCATGAGCGGCTACCCGGCGGGCAACGCCATGGCCGTGGTCGCCGGCCTCACCGAGACGCTCGGCGGACTGGCCCTCGCCGTCGGCCTGCTGACCCCGCTGGCGGGTGCCGCGATCGTCGGCACGATGGTCAACGCGATCGCCGTCACCTGGGGCGGCGGCTTCTTCGCCCCGAAGGGCAGCGAGTACGAGCTGCTGCTCACGGCGGGTGCCGCCGCGCTCGCCCTGACCGGCCCGGGCCGCTACGCCGTGGACCGCTTCCTGCCGGTGCTGCGCGCCCACCGGCTGGCGTACGGCGCGGCGGCGGTTCTGGTCGGCCTGGTGACGGCCGGTGTGATCCTGCTGCTGCGGAAGTAGTGCGGAAGTAGTCGAGCGGGGCGTCAACCCCCGAGCGCAGGGGCCGTGTCGGCGATTCGCCGGCACGGCCCCTGCGTCGTTCCCCCGCCAATCGCTCACATGAGCAGGGCTATCCAACGTCATGTGATGTGTGCCATGGTACATGTCACACTCCCCACCGTGTGTACGACGGAGCCGCCCACAGGCGCCGTCGCCAACGGTCCTCACCCCCCCCCCACCGGCCGCACCCCCAATGCGGCCGACGACGGCCCGGAGGCCCCCACGTGAGTTCCGCGCGTCTGCTGCGACTCCCGCAGCTGGCAAGGCTGTTAGTGCTCGCCCTGACCATGTTCCTGACGATCGGCCTGTTCGCCCCGCAGAGCAAGGCCGCCCCCGCCGCCGCCCCCGCCGCCGCCCCCGGCGGCGCGTCCGCCCCCACCACCCCCGCCGGACCGGCGCCGCAGCCCGCCGCCGGCGCCCCCGAACGCGGCCACACCGACCGGCAGTTCGCCTCTGTCGACCAGCGAGCCCCGCTCCCGCTCGACACCCGGCCGGCCGAGGCCCGGCCGACCGCCAAGGCCTTCTCCCTCGGCGCGGCGGCCGCCCAGCCCTGCAACGTCGGCGACTTCACCGGCCGGACGGGCGGCGACCTGGTCCAACACATCAAGGCCGCCGACATCCAGTGCGTCAACGGGCTCTTCCAGCTCACCGGCGCGGACGCGAGGGGCGCGTTCCGCGAGGAGCAGATGACCACCGTGGCGTACGCGCTGCGCGACGCGTCCGGCAGCTACCCGGGCGACAACTCGACCTCCGTCGAGCAACTGGTGCTGTACCTGCGCGCCGGGTACTTCGCGCAGTGGTACCACAAGGACGACGTCGGCACCTACGGCACCGCCCTCCAGACGGCGATCCGTTCCGGGCTGGACGCCTTCTTCGGCGGCGCGCACGTGCGGGACGTCGCCGCGGGCAACGCGCCCATCGTGGGCGAGGCCGTCACCCTGATCGACAGCGCGCAGGAGAACATCCGCTACCTCCCGGTGGTCAAGCGGCTGCTGAACGACTACAGCAGCGCCACCTGGAACCCGGCCGGCATGGCCTGGGCGGTGAACCCGGTCTTCACGGTGCTGTTCCGCGGCCACCAGGTGACCGGCTTCGACGCGGCGGTCGAGGCCGACCCGAGCGTGCTGGACGCGCTGTCCGGCTTCGCGACCCGCAACAACGACCAGCTCGGCGGCGACTTCGGCGTGCTGGTCTACAACGCGGCCAAGGAGCTGACCCGCTTCCTGAAGGACACGGCGCTCCAGCCCAAGGTCCGTCCGCTCGCCAAGTCGCTGGTCGCGCAGTCCGCGCCGAACGGTCGCACCGTCTACCAGTGGGCCGCGGTCGCGGACGGGGTCGGCTACTACGACGCCGCCAACTGCGCCTACTACGGCACCTGCAACGCCTCCGACCAGCTCAAGGCGGGCGTGCTGACGGTCGACTACACCTGCAGCCCGAGCATCAAGCTGATCGCCCAGGCGCTGGACAACACCCAGCTGGGCACCGCCTGCACCAGCCTCACCGGCCAGGACGCGTACTTCCACTCGGTGGTGCGCGACAACGGTCCGGTCAAGGACGACGGCAACACCACGATCGAGGTCGTGGTCTTCCACTCCTCCCTGGACTACCAGGTGCTGGCCGCGGCCATCTACGGCATCGACACCAACAACGGCGGCATGTACCTGGAGGGCGACCCGGCCAAGGCCGGCAACCAGCCGCGCTTCCTCTGCTACGAGGCCGAGTGGGCCCGCCCGTCGTTCGAGATCTGGAACCTCAACCACGAGTACACCCACTACCTCGACGGCCGGTTCGACATGTACGGCGACTTCAACGCCGGCATGACCACCCCGACCGTCTGGTGGGTCGAGGGCTTCGCCGAGTACATCTCGTACTCGTACCGCAAGGTGACCAACGACGCCGCCATCGCGGCGGCCGCCCAGCACACCTACAAGCTGAGCGACCTCTTCGACACCGCCTACGGTGACCAGGACCGGGTCTACCGCTGGGGCTACCTCGCCGTCCGCTACATGCTGGAGCAGCACCGCGGCGACCTGGACTCCGTCCTCGCCAAGTACCGCGTCGGCGACTGGGCCGGCGCCCGCACCCTGCTCAAGACCACCATCGGCACCCGCTACGACGCCGGCTTCGACAGCTGGCTGACGGCGTGCGCCAACGGCGCCTGCGCCTCCGGCGGCGGCACGCCCACCCAGCCGCAGCTGCCGGAGTGCGCCGGCACCGACATCCGCAAGCTGGACGCCAACTGCGCCCGTAGCAACATCGCGGCGACCACCGGCAACTACGCGCACTTCTACCTCCTGGTGCCGGCGGGCACCAAGCAGGTGAAGGTCACCACCAGCGGCGGCACCGGCAACGGCGACCTCTACTACAACCCGGCCGGCTGGGCGTACACCGACGCCAGCACGGCGCACTCGTCGGGTCCGGACAACTCCGAGACCCTGACGATCACCAACCCGCCGGCCGGCTACGTCTACTTCAGCCTCTACGCCCAGCAGGGCTTCAGCGGGGTGAGCGTCACGAGCGAACTCTGACCGGACGCTCGTCGAGCGACCGAAACACGGACAGGTGACCGCCCCGGCGGAGCGCTTCGGCGCCCCGCCGGGGCGGGTCCGTTCCAGCTGGCGGCTACTCGCCGATCCGGACCAGCGCCAGGGTGATGTTGTCCGGCCCCCCGGCCGCGATCGCCGCCTTCCAGAGCTCGAACGCGGCCCTCCCGTCGGCGCGGTCGGAGCCGTCGTGCGGTTGTGCGAGCAGCGCGGCCAGTTCCTCCTCCGGCACCGGGTCGGTCAGGCCGTCGCTGCACACCAGGTAGCGGTCGCCGGTGGCCAGCGGTGCGGCGCGTACGTGCGGCTCGACGAAGGTCAGTCCGAGCGAGCCGCCCAGGGTCTGGGTGACCACCGAGGTGGTGCGCCGGCCGGGCGGCAGCGGCGGGCTGTCGTCCACGCTCACCCGGCGCAGCCCGTCCGGGGTGACCTGGTAGACCCGGCTGTCGCCCACGTTGAAGGCCACCGCCCGGTCGGGCAGCAGGACCAGGCCGGCCACCGTGGTGCCCATCGCGGCCAGTTCGGGTTCGCCCGCGGCGGCCGCGTACACCGCCCGGTTGCACTCCTGGAGTTCCTCCCGGACGGCCTCCTCGCCGTCCAGTCCGGCGCCGTCGGCGGCCAGTCGGCGGGCCACCAGGGCGCTGGCGACCTCGCCGCCGGGGTGGCCGCCCAGGCCGTCGGCCACGGCGACGACGCAGGGCGGGCCGAGCGGGAACAGCAGGGTCTGCGGGTTGCCGGTCACGGTGGCGCAGAGTGTCCACGGCCCGACCGTGAGGCTGTCCTCGTTGTGCTGCCGCACCAGGCCCTCGTGGCTCAGCGCGCTCACCGCGATGTACGTCGCCATCGGTTCGCCGCCCTTCCGGAGCTCCCCCCTCAATTGTGGGCGGGAATAACGATCCGCACCCGGGTGCTAAGGTGGTTGAAAGTTTAACGATCCGCCCCGAGAACCCCGTGCGCCCCGAGCGCCCGGGCGAGGGGCCGACCTGGAGTGTGGTGAGCAGCATGCAGTTCGGAATCTTCACCGTCGGCGACGTCACCCCCGACCCGACCACCGGCCGCACCCCGAGCGAGCACGAGCGGATCAAGGCCATGGTGGCCATCGCGCGCAAGGCCGAGGAGGTCGGCCTCGACGTCTTCGCGACCGGCGAGCACCACAACCCGCCGTTCGTCCCGTCCTCGCCGACGACCATGCTCGGCTACATCGCCGCGCAGACCGACCGCATCATCCTCTCCACCTCGACCACGCTGATCACCACCAACGACCCGGTGAAGATCGCCGAGGACTTCGCGATGCTCCAGCACCTCGCCGACGGCCGGGTGGACCTCATGATGGGCCGCGGCAACACCGGCCCGGTCTACCCGTGGTTCGGCAAGGACATCCGCCAGGGCATCCCGCTCGCGATCGAGAACTACGCGCTGCTGCACCAGCTGTGGCGCGAGGAGGTGGTGGACTGGCAGGGCCGCTTCCGCACCCCGCTGCAGTCCTTCACCTCCACCCCGCGCCCGCTGGACGGCGTCGCGCCGTTCGTCTGGCACGGCTCGATCCGCAGCCCGGAGATCGCCGAACAGGCCGCCTACTACGGGGACGGCTTCTTCGCGAACAACATCTTCTGGCCCAAGGAGCACTTCCAGAAGCTGATCGCCCTCTACCGCGAGCGCTACGCCCACTACGGCCACGGCACGCCCGAGCAGGCGTACGTCGGCCTCGGCGGGCAGGTGTTCATGCGGCGCAACTCGCAGGACGCGGTGCGGGAGTTCCGGCCGTACTTCGACAACGCGCCGGTGTACGGGCACGGGCCCTCGCTGGAGGAGTTCACCGAGCAGACCCCGCTGACCGTGGGCAGCCCGCAGGAGGTCATCGAGAAGACGCTGGCCTTCCGCGAGTCCTTCGGCGACTACCAGCGCCAGCTGTTCCTGATGGACCACGCCGGCCTGCCGCTGAAGACCGTGCTGGAGCAGCTGGACCTGCTCGGCGAGGAGGTCGTGCCGGTGCTGCGCGAGGAGTTCGCCAGGAACCGCCCGGCCGCGGTGCCGGACGGGCCGACGCACGCCGCGCGGGTCGCGGCCCGCGACGAGGAGTCCGCCGACGGGAAGTCCGCCGACGGGAAGTCCGTCGACGGGGAGACCATGGAGGTGGCCAAGTGACCGCGTACCGGCTGGTGGTGGTGAGCGCCGGGCTGAGCAAGCCGTCCTCGACCCGGCTGCTGGCCGACCGCCTCTCCGAGTCGACGATCCGTCAACTGTCCGACGATGGGCGGCAGGTGGACGTCACGGTGGTCGAACTGCGCGACCTGGCCACGGAGATCGCCCACCACTTCGTCACCGGCTTCCCCGGCGCGGCACTGCGCGGGGCGATCGACGCGGTGACCGGAGCGGACGCGGTGATCGCGGTGACGCCGATCTTCACCGCCTCCTACAGCGGCCTGTTCAAGTCCTTCTTCGACCTGGTCGACCACGACGCGCTCACCGGCAAGCCGGTGCTGATCGCCGCCACCGGCGGCACGCCCCGGCACTCGCTCGCCCTGGAGCACGCCGTCCGGCCACTGTTCAGCTACCTGCGCGCGGTGGTGGTGCCGACCGCCGTCTACGCGGCCACCGACGACTGGGGCACGGCGGGGGACGGGCTCACCGACGGCCTCCCGGGCCGGATCGACCGCGCGGCGGGCGAACTGGCGGCCCTGCTGGCCGGCCGCGGCCCGGCGGCGCCGGCGCTGCCCGAACAGGTGGTGCCGTTCGCCGAGCAGCTGGCGGCCCTGCGCGTCTGACAGCGCCTGACAGCCGGGGTGGAAGGGGCGGGCGCGTGACGGCGCGTCCGCCCCTTCCGCGTGCCCACCGGCCGCGGGCGCCCCCGAACGGCCTCGGCGGACGGTGCGTCCGGGAGAGCCGTCCGGGGGAGTGCCGCCCGCGCCGAATGGTCCGCTATGGGGTGTAATCGTACGCATGATCAGATGTCCGCTGGTCCGTCACGCCGTCGGCCCGCCCGGCCGGCAGCGGCCGCGGCAGGCTGACCACCGGCCATGAGCGGGACGCCCCCCGGCCTCCCGTGCCACCGTGGAGGAACCCTCGCCATGCAGGCCGAACCGCAAGCCGTGCTCTCCCCGCTGACCAGCGCGGCGGTCTTCCTGGTCCTCACCGTCGAGCCCGGCGGCGAGGACGCCGTCCGCGACCTGCTGCCCGATCTCGCCGGGCTGCGCCGCGCGGTCGGCTTCCGGGCCCCCGAGGGTGGCCTCACCTGTGTCACCGGCATCGGCTCGGACGCCTGGGACCGGCTCTTCGACGGCCCCAGGCCGGCAGGCCTGCACCCCTTCCGGGAGGTGGCCGGCACTCGCCACCGGGCCCCGGCCACCCCCGGTGACCTGCTGCTGCACCTGCGGGCCGCCCGGATGGACCTCTGCTTCGAGCTGGCCGGCCAGCTCACCGGCCGACTGGCCGGGGCGGCCACCGTGGTGGACTCCGTCCAGGGCTTCAAGTACTTCGACGACCGGGACCTGCTCGGCTTCGTCGACGGCACCGAGAACCCCGAGGGCCGGGCCGCCGAGACCGCCGCCGTGGTCGGCGCCGAGGACCCGGGCTTCACCGGCGGCAGCTACGTCGTCGTCCAGAAGTACCTGCACGACCTGGACGCGTGGAACGCGCTGAGCGTCGAGGACCAGGAGCGGGCGGTCGGCCGCACCAAGCTCACCGACATCGAGCTCGACGACGACGTCAAACCGGCCGACTCGCACGTCGCGCTCAGCATCGTGACCGGGCCGGACGGCGAGGAACGGAAGATCGTCCGCTACAACATGGCCTTCGGCTCGTTCGACCGCGGCGGCGAGTTCGGCACCTACTTCATCGGCTACGCGCGCGACCCCGAGGTGACCGAGGAGATGCTGCGCAACATGTTCGTGGGCCGCCCGCCCGGCACCACCGACCGGCTGCTCGACTTCTCCACCGCCGTCACCGGCTCGCTGTTCTTCGTCCCGACCGCCGACTTCCTCGACGCCCCGCCGCCCGCGCCACCGGCGCCCCCGGTGCGGTCGGCGCCGCCCGCTCCGCCCGCGCCGAGTGCTCCCCCCGCGACCGGCTCGCTCGGCATCGGCAGCCTGCGCGGCACGCCCTGAACCGGACCTCCCGACAAGGACCCGCACCATGAACAACCTGCACCGCGACCTCGCCCCCGTCTCCGCCGCAGCCTGGGCGGAGATCGAGGAGGAGGCCCGCCAGACCTTCAAGCTCCACATCGCCGGCCGCCGCGTGGTCGACCTGAACGGCCCCGACGGCTCCACCCTCGCCGCCGTCGGCACCGGCCACCTGACCGGCATCGAACCGCCCGCCGACGGCGTCCAGGCCCACGCCCGCGCCGCCCAGCCGGTGGTCGAGCTGCGGGTCCCCTTCACCGTCCGCCGCGAGGCCGTCGACGACGTCGAGCGCGGCTCCCGCGACTCCGACTGGCAGCCGGTGAAGGACGCCGCCCGCACCATCGCCCTCGCCGAGGACCGCGCCGTCTTCGAGGGCTACCGCGCCGCCGCCATCGAGGGCATCCGGGCCGGCTCCACCAACCCGCCGGTCCAGCTCCCCGAGGACGTCCGCGAGTACCCCGAGGCCGTCAGCCGCGCCCTCACCGCGCTGCGCCTGGCCGGCGTCGGCGGCCCCTACTCGCTGCTGCTCGGCGCGGACACCTTCACCGCCGTCAACGAGACCAGCGACCACGGCTACCCCGTCCACAACCACCTCGCCCGCCTCCTCGACGGGGACATCATCTGGGCCCCCGCCATCGAGGGCGCCCTCCTCCTGTCCACCCGGGGCGGAGACTTCGAGCTCTTCCTCGGTCAGGACGTCTCCGTCGGATACCTCTCCCACGACGCCGACACCGTGCGGCTCTACCTCCAGGAGTCCCTCACCTTCCGCGTCTACACGGGGGAGGCCGCCGTGGTGCTGGCCGCCTGAGGGCGGCCTGAGGCCCAGCGCATATCGGGAAGGGTACTGAGTTCCTTTACCAGGGGTACTGAGTGCCGTATCCTCTTCGTGGAGCCTCCGACACCAGTCGAAGAGCGCCGACACGGTATGCCGGTCCAGGTGGCGCTCACGGCGCGCAGGGCGCGGCCGGGCCGGGATTGGCACTCAGTACCCTCGGCATGACGTGAGGCCATGGACCAGCGCGACCGTGACAGGAGAACCACTCATGAGCTTGAGGATCGTCGTCTGTGTGAAGTACGTGCCGGACGCGACGGGTGACCGTCGGTTCGCGGACGACCACACCACCGACCGGGAGGGTGTGGACGGCCTCCTGTCGGA
>NZ_JBEOUK010000041.1:0-83866 GCF_040304045.1 Kitasatospora sp. NPDC094016 | reverse complement strand
CCCTCAAACGCGCCCAGCACCGCAACTGGCCACCACCAATACCGGCAACCGTCACGATCACCCAGCCGGCAACAACCTAAAGTCACCGGCATTGGTCCTAGGCCCTGTCCGGGCTCGGGCACGTGAGCGGGCCCCGTCTCCTTCGGCGGAGGCGGGGCCCGTACCCGGCTACTTCTGGTAGATCGCCTCGATGTCGGCGGCGAAGTCCTTCAGCACGAGGTTGCGCTTGAGCTTGAGGGAGGGCGTCAGGTGGCCGCTCTCCTCGGAGAACTCGGTGTCCAGCAGGCGGAACTTCTTGACCGCCTCGGCGTGCGAGACGGCCGCGTTGCCGTCGTCCACCGCGGCCTGGAGGGCGGCCAGCAGGTCCGGGTCCTGGCTCAGCTCGGCCACCGTGGCGGTGGCGGGCTTGCCGTTGAGCTCCTTCCACTTGGGGAAGAAGTCCGGGTCGACGGTGACCAGGCAGGCCACGAAGGGCTTGCGGTCGCCGACCACCATGACCTCGCCGACCAGCGCGTGCGCCCGGATGCGGTCCTCGATCACGGCCGGGGCGACGTTCTTGCCGCCCGCGGTGACGATGATCTCCTTCTTGCGGCCGGTGATGGTCAGGTAGCCCTCGGAGTCGAGCGAGCCGAGGTCGCCGGTGGCGATCCAGCCGTCCTTGAGGGTGTCGGCGGTGGCCTGCGGGTTGTTCCAGTAGCCGGTGAAGACGTGCGGGCCCTTGAAGAAGACCTCGCCGTCCTCGGCGATCCGCACCGAGGCGCCGGGGACCGGCTGGCCGACCGTGCCGATCTTCGGCTTGTCCCACGGGTTGAAGGCGGTGGCCGCGCAGGTCTCGGTCAGGCCGTAGCCCTCCAGGACGGTGAAGCCGATGCCCCGGTAGAAGTGGCCCAGCCGCTCGCCGAGCGGGGCGCCGCCGGAGATGGCGTGGGTGGCCCGGCCGCCGAGGGCGGCGCGCAGCTTGCTGTAGACCAGCTTGTCGAAGACCGCGTGCTTGATCCGCAGGACCAGGCCCGCGCCGCCGGCGTCCAGCGCCCGGCTGTAGGCGATCGCGGTGTCGGCGGCCTTGTCGAAGATCTTGCCCTTGCCGTCGGCCTGGGCCTTGGCGCGGGCGGTGTTGTAGACCTTCTCGAAGACTCTCGGCACGCCCAGGATCAGGCTCGGCTTGAAGGCGGCCAGCTCGGCGGTGACGTCCCTGACGTCGGAGACGTGGCCCAGCTTGATCGGTGCCATCGCGGTGGCGATCTCGGCGATCCGGCCGAGCACGTGGGCCAGCGGCAGGAACAGCAGGACGGAGCTGTCGCCGGTGCGGAACAGCGGGGCCAGGCGCTCCACCACGTTGCCGCACTCGGCGAGGAAGTTGGCGTGCGTCAGCTGACAGCCCTTCGGGCGGCCGGTGGTGCCCGAGGTGTACACGATGGTGGCGATCGAGTCGGCGGTCGCGGTCGAGCGGCGCTCCTGCACCGTCCCGTCCGGGACGTCCTTCCCGGCCTCGGCCAGCGCGGCGATCGCGCCGCGCTCGATCTGCCAGGTGTGCTTCAGCCCGGTGAGCCGGCCGCGGACCTCGTCGACCACCTTGACGTGCTGGTCGGTCTCGGTGACGACGGCGACCGCGCCGGAGTCGCCGAGGATCCACTCGACCTGCTCGGCGGAGGAGGTCTCGTACACCGGGACGGTGACCGCGCCGGCCGTCCAGATCGCGAAGTCCAGCAGCGTCCACTCGTACCGGGTGCGGGACATGACGCCCACCCGGTCGCCCGGCTCGATGCCCGCGGCGATCAGGCCCTTGGCGGCGGCGTGCACCTCGGCCAGGAACTGCACCGCGGTCAACTCCTGCCAGCCGCCGTCCACCTTCCGGCTGAGCACCGCGACGTCCGGGTGCTCCGCCGCGTTCCGGTGCACAGGGTCGGAGAGATTACCGCCGCTGGGTACCTGATAGAGAGCCGGAAGGCTGAAGTCGAGCAAGACTGCTCCTCGTTCGCGACGCTGCGGGACGGCAGGACGTTACTGCCCGGTAGGCAGCTTCGACCAGGGGGGTCGGCTCCGGTGTTCGAAGTGTCACACCCGGCCGGGTCCGACCAGGCCGTGACCGGGTCGTTCGAATGGCACCCTACGACAGCCCCGAGGTGACCGGCCGGTAGCATGCCCCGCCGACCGGCGCCGGGCCCCCGCCGAGCCGCGGCCCGCGCGGCCGAGCCGATCGCCGGTCGCGGTAGCCTGCTCCGGGCGGACAAGGCCGAGCACGCTCGACCGGACCGGCAGGCAGAGGGACGACGCGGAGGGCCATTCCATGGCGGAGCACACCAGGTCGAGCATCACCATCGACGCGACCCCGGCCACGGTCATGGCCGTGATCGCCGACTTCGCCGCCTACCCGGCCTGGACCGGCGAGGTCAAGGAGGTCGAGGTCCTGGAAGCCGGCGAGGACGGCCGCGCCGCCCAGGTCCGCCTGCTGCTCGACGCCGGCGCCATCCGCGACGAGCACGTCCTCGCCTACACCTGGGACGGCGACCGCGAGGTCGGCTGGACCCTCGTGCGCAGCCAGATGCTCCGCTCGCTGGACGGCTCCTACTCCCTCGCCCCGCTCTCCGGCAGCCGCACCGAGGTGACGTACCAGCTCGCCGTGGACGTCAAGATCCCGATGCTCGGCATGATCAAGCGCAAGGCCGAGAAGGTCATCATCGACCGTGCCCTGGCCGGTCTGAAGAAGCGCGTCGAGGACGCCGACGGCAAGAAGCCCGTCCAGGGCTGACGTGGCGGAACGGGGGGCCGACGGCATGACGGCGACACGCACCATCCTGGTCAGCGGCGACGCGGGCGCGCCCGCGGTGGCCGCCGCCACCGCCCTGCACGCGGCCCGGCGCGGCCACCGCACCTGGCTGCTGGCCGCCGACGACCCGCACCGCGCCCTGGACGGCGTCCTCGGCATCCGCCTGGAGCCCGAACCGGCCCGCTACGCACCCGGCCTGACCGTCTCCCGGATCGACGAGCAGGCCGCCTTCCGGTACGCCGCCGGCGAGCTCACCAGCCGGCTCAAGCCCGCCCTCGACCTGCTCGGCGCCGAGCAGCTCGACCCGGAGGAGCTGACCGCCCTCCCCGGCATCGCCCGGATCGCCCTGCTGCGCGCCCTGCCCGCCGCCGACCAGGACGTCCTGGTCGTGCTCGCCCCGCCGCCGGCCGAGCTGATCGCCACCCTCGCCCTGCCCGAGCAGCTGGAGCGCTACCTGGACCGGCTCGTCCCCGAGCAGCGGCAGGCCGCCCGGGCGCTGCGCCCGCTGCTGGCCGGCCTGGCCGGCGTGCCGATGCCCGCCGAGTGGCTGTACGAGGGCCGGACCAAGGCCGCCGCGGTGCTCGCCGAGTCCCGCGCCGCGATCGCCGCGCCCGGCACCAGCGTGCGCCTGGTCGTGCCCGCCGACGGCCACCCGTACCAGGAACTGGGCCGGATCCGGGCCGGGTTGGCCCTGCACGGCCACCGGCCGGACGCCGTCGTGGTGCACGGCGTGCTGCCCGAGGGCGCGGCCGACTCGCCGGACCCGTGGCTGGCCGCGCTGGCCCGCCGCCGCCGGGAGGAACTGGCCGAGCTCGCCGCCGAGACCGACGCCCCGGTGCTGGCCACCGGACTGGCCGAGGCCACCCTGGAGGCCGTCGCCGACCGCCTGTACGGGGACGGGCCCGGCCCGGAGCGGCTGGCCCCCGAGCCCTGGCCGGTCGAGGACCGCCTCGCCGAGGAGGGCCTGCTGGTCTGGCACCTCGCGCTGCCCGGCGCCGACCGGGCCGAGCTGGACCTCGTCCGGCGCGGCGACGAACTGGTGGTCGGCCTCGGTGCCCACCGCCGGGTGCTCACCCTGCCGTCCGCGCTGCGCCGCTGCACGGTGGCCGGCGCGAGCCTGCACGACGGGGCGCTCTCGGTGCGGTTCGCGCCCGACCCGGCGCTCTGGCCCCGGGGCTGAAGTGCTTTCGGGGCCCCTACGGGCTGTCCGGTAGCGTCGGGCCCGAGGGCCGCGGGGTGCGGCCCCGGCTGAGGAGGCGCCCGCGATGACCAGCACCGACGACCGGACCGAGCCCACCGCCGAGCCGGGCGGTCCGCAGGCCCACCCGTTCGGGCCGGAGCTGGGCCCGCTGGTGGACGAGGTGCGCAAGCTCGCCTCCGCCGTCGGCCAGAAGGCGCAGGAGGCGAGCGCCGACACCCTGATCACCCTCTCCGGGCTGGCCGACCGGCTGCGCACCCAGCAGCCCGAGGTCTACTCCCACCTCGCCGCCGCCGGCTCCGGACTGGCCGCCGCGGGCACCGAGCTGCTGGCCGCCTACCGGGCCGCGGTGGCCGGCCACGAGCACCGCTGGACGGCCGGCGAGGGCGCCGCCACCGAGCGGATCGACCTCGACACGCCTGACGAGGCGTCCGCCAAGCAGTGAATCCGTAACCTTCGAACCGTGATCGCGTTGCTCTGGTGCGTGACGAAGCGGGCGATTAGATACGACTTTTGAAGAGTCGCGGCCGGGTTGGTCCATGATTGTCTTCGGTTAATGTATGCGAGGCTGTGTACGGGGGGCAGGGTTGGGCGGTACCGTTCCGCCCAGCGGGAACGAGTGAATAGCTGAGGGACACATGGCTCTGACCATCGGCGTCGATGTCGGCGGGACCAAGATCGCGGCAGGCGTGGTCGACGAGGCGGGCGCGATCCTGGCCCGGACCAGGGTGCCCACCCCGGCCGACCCGCAGTGGGCGGTCGATGCCATCGCGCAGGCCGTGCGCGAGCTCAAGGAGCAGCACCCCGACGTCACCGCCGTCGGCGTCGGCGCCCCCGGCTTCGTGGACAGCAACCGTTCCACGGTGATCTTCGCGCCCAACATCGACTGGGAGAACGAGCCGCTGCGCGGCCGCATCGAGGAGCTCGCCGGCCTGGACACCGTCGTCGAGAACGACGCCAACTGCGCCGCCTGGGCCGAGTTCCGCTTCGGCGCCGCAGCCGACCACCAGGACATGGTGCTGATCACCGTCGGCACCGGCATCGGCGGCGGCATCGTCCTCGACGGCCGGCTGCACCGCGGCCGGTTCGGCGTGGCCGGCGAGATCGGCCACCTCAACATGGTCCCCGACGGCCTGACCTGCGGCTGCGGCGGCAAGGGCTGCTGGGAGCAGTACGGCTCCGGGCGGGCGCTGCGCCGCTACGGCCGGGAGAAGGCCGCCGCCGACCAGGTGCGCGGCCGGCGGATGCTGGAGCTCAACGACGGCGTCGCCGAGACCATCCGCGGCATCCACATCACCGAGGCGGCCGAGGAGGGCGACCCGCTCGCCCTGGAGTGCTACGCCGAACTGGCCGACTGGCTCGGCCGCGGCATGGCCGACCTCGCCGCGCTCTTCGACCCGGGCGTCTTCGTCCTCGGCGGCGGCGTCTCCGACTCCGGCCGCCTGCTGCTCGACCCGGTCGCCAAGGCCTTCGAGCACTACCTCACCGGCGGCATCCACCGCCCGCGCGCCGAGGTCGTGCTGGCCTCGATGGGCTCCGCCGCCGGCATCGTCGGCGCCGCCGACCTGGCCCGCACCGCGTAGCCACCCCCCGAACCCGCCGGCGGCGGTGCGACCGGACCCCGACCAACCCCGGACGCGCCGCCGCCGACGCACGCCCCCGGCCCTGCCGTACGGTCGTCCCACGCACCACGTACGTACGGGGAGGACCAGGACCATGACCACGGCACCCGCCGAACCGCCGCCGCCCGGCCCGCGCCGGCTGCGCCTGCTCAGCTACAACATCCGCTCGCTGCGGGACGACCGGCGGGCGCTGGCCCGGGTGATCCGGGCCTGCGCGCCCGACCTGGTCTGCATCCAGGAGTCACCGCGCTACTGGCGGCCCGAGGGGCAGGCCGCCTGGCTGGCCCGGAGCACCGGGACGGTCGTCCTGGCCGGCGGCGGCCGGACCGCCGCCGGGCCGCTGCTGCTCGGCCGGCCCGGCGCGGCGCACCTGCTGGGCGTGCACGACCGGCTGCTGCCCAAGACCCGCGGCCTGCACGCCCGGGGCTTCGCCAGCGCGCTGCTGCGACTGCCCGCAACGGCGCCGTTCACCCTCACCAGCTGCCACCTCAGCCTGGACGCCGACGAGCGGTACGGCCAGTTCGAGCTGCTGCTCGACCAGCTCGGGATCGCCGAACACGGCATCGTGGCAGGGGACTTCAACGAGCACCCGGACGGCAGGGGCTGGCAGCTGCTGGCCGGGCGGCTCCAGGACGGGTACCCGACCGCGCCCTGGGGCGGCGAGTTCACGTCCGTCCCCGAGCGCCCCTACCAGCGGATCGACGCGGTGTTCGCCACGCCCGGGATCACCGTCCTCGGCTGCGGGGTGCCGCACGGGCTGCCCGGCGTCACCGAGGCCGACCTGCGCGCCGCGACCGACCACCTGCCGGTGCTCGCGGTGCTGGAGCTGCCGGAGGCTCCGGACGGGGTCTAGACGTTGGTCTAGACGACCGCGCCGTTGTCCGGGTCCTCGGGCTCGTCCTCGTCGCGGTCCTTCATCCGGGTGACCAGGGTGACGAAGCCGCCGAGGAAGGCGGTGATCCCGACCCAGGCCGGCCAGCCGGCGATCTCCCGCCACACCACCGCGTCGAACAGCAGCAGGGCGGGGCCGCCGAGCACCGCGAGCCAGGCGAACTTCGCGGTGACGTCGGCGGTCGGCAGCGGCGGGGGCTCCGGCGGGACGTAGTGGTCCTCGTCGGTCTCTTCGGCCAGCTCGAAGTCGCGCGGGCCCGAGCCCGCCGCCGGCATCACCGGCCGACCGGAGCGGGGGCGGGGCTGCGGGGCCAGGTCGGCGAGGTCGTCCGGGTCGGTCCGGGAGCCGGGGGCGTCCTTGAAGCCGCCCTTCAGCTCGCTCTGGGCCCGGAGGTTCTCGACCTCCGGCCAGTTGGGGTTGGTGAGGTCCACGGGGTCGTCGAACTGGGCGACCAGGGCGGCGAAGATCTCGTCCTGCTCGGCCTGGCTGCGCTCGGGGGCGCGCCGGGTGCGGGGCTCCGCGGGCGCGGTGGCGTCCGGTTCGGCCGGGCGCCGGTCGGCGGCCGTCGCTTCGGCGGCCTCCGCGGCCGGGGCGGTGACGCCGTCCGCCCCCGAACGGTCCGCCGGGGCGCCGCTCTGCGCGGCGCCGTCCTTCGCCGTGCCGTCCTTCGTCGCGCCGTCCTCGCGGGGTGCCTCGTCCCCGCCGCCCGCCGTGCTGCTCTCGTGCACTTCCGGCCCTTCAGCCATGGTGATCGTCGGATTCGACCCCGGTGACGCCCACCGCGTGCGCGGGGGCCAGCCGTCGGATGAAGTCCTGGCTGGCCGCGAATATTTCCGCCGCGTCGTGGTCCAGCGTCGCGACGTGGAAGCTGCGCTGGCACAGCCGCTCCGTCACGTCGGTCGAGGATATCCGGGCCAGCACCAGTTCCGAGTTGGCCGGCGAGACGACGTGGTCCTGCGGACTGCGGAAGAGCAGCACCGGCTGGGTCACCTGCGGCAGCCGCCGTTGGACGTCCCGCCACAGCCGGCCCAGCGACCAGGCGGCGTTCAGCGGCGTCCGGTCGTAGCCCAGCTCGACCGTGCCGGGCTTGGCGATGTCGTCGGCGATCCCGGGCACGCTCGGCACGAGGTGGCGCAGCACCGGCAGCAGCACACTCGCGGGGTTGTCCGAGCGCACCGACGGGTTGACCAGCACCAGCCCGGACACCGCCGGACCGTGCAGCGCGGCCAGCCGCAGCGCCAGCGCGCCGCCCATCGACAGCGCGCAGACGAAGACCTGCTCGCACTCGGCGGACAGCGTCAGCAGTTCGTGCTCGACCTCGGCGTACCAGTCCTCCCAGCGGGTGATCTGCATGTCCCGCCACCGGGTGCCGTGCCCGGGCAGCAGCGGCAGCGACACGCTGAACCCGGCCGCCGCCAGTTCCTCCGCCCAGGGCCGCAGCGACTGCGGCGACCCGGTGAAGCCGTGGCACAGCAGCACCCCCACCGGTCCGCCGCGGTGGCGGTACGGTTCGGCACCGGGCAGCAACGGCATGGCGGACTCCTTCGCGGGCGGGTGGCGCTGGGGGAGGGACGCTGGAGGGGGAGGCTGCGGGAATCCGCATCGTCCCACGGCCCCGCCCGGGACGTACACCCCTCATGGCGGCCCCCGCACGGGACGCGCACCCCTCGCGGAGGCCGCCGCGCGAGTGCCCGTGGGAGTCCGGCGGCGGCCCGCCGGGGCGGGGCGGGGCGCGGGCCGAGCCCACGGGGCATTAGGATCGACCGGTCCGCATAACAGGAGGCCCGGGTTGTTCTACCGACTGATGAAGATGATCGTCGCGCCACTGCTTCGGATCTTCTTCCGGCCGTGGATCGAGGGTGAGGAGAACATCCCCACCGAGGGCGCGGCCATCATCGCGAGCAACCACCTGTCCTTCTCGGACTCCTTCTTCTTCCCCGCGCTGATCAAACGCCGGGTGACCTTCATCGCGAAGGCCGAGTACTTCAACACCCCGGGCATCAAGGGCCGGCTGACCGCCGCGTTCTTCAAGGGCGTCGGCCAGCTGCCGGTGGACCGCTCGGGCGTGCGCGGCGCGGGCGAGGCCGCGATCCGCAGTGCCATCGCGGTGCTGGACGGCGGCGAGCTGTTCGGCGTCTACCCCGAGGGCACCCGCTCGCCCGACGGCAAGCTGTACCGCGGCAAGGTCGGCGGCCTGGCGCGCGTCGCGCTGGCCACCGGCGCGCCGGTCATCCCGGTCGCCATGATCGACACCGAGAAGGTCCAGCCGCCCGGTCAGGTGATCCCCAACTTCGGCACCCGCCCCGGCATCCGGATCGGCCGCCCGCTGGACTTCTCCCGCTACCACGGCATGGAGAACGACCGTTTCATCCTCCGTTCGGTGACGGACGAGGTGATGTACGAGATCATGCGGCTCTCCGGCCAGGAGTACGTGGACATCTACGCGACCGCCGCCAAGCGGCAGATCGCCGACGACAAGAAGAAGGCCGACGCCGAGCGCAAGGCCGCCGCCAAGGCGGAGAAGGCGGAGGCGGAGGCCGAGAAGGCCGCCGCCGAGAAGGCCGCCGCGACGGAGAAGGCCGAGCAGTCCGGGCAGGAGCCGAAGGAGACCGGGTCGGCCTGACGACCGCGGGCACGGCCCAGGGGAGGGGCGGAAGGATGACGGACGGCGAGAGAACCGGGGCGGTCGGCGGCGCGGTCGCGGCCGGGGGCATGTCCGTCGAACTGCCGTTGTGGAAGGCCATCTCCTACTTCCGGGTGCTGGCCCTCTGCTACGCCCTGCTGCGGTACCTCAACTCCTACCTGGACTTCCTGCACCCCGTCGCCGGCTGGATCTTCCTCGGCACGCTCACCCTCTGGACGCTCGCCAGCACCCGGGCCTTCGCCGGCCCGCAGCGCTGCACCTGGTACGTGCTCGGCACCGACCTCACCCTCGCCGTCACCGGCATCGTGATGAGCGGCCTGACCGACGACCCGGTGCGGATCAGCCACGGCGCGCCCACCCTGCCGACCATCTGGGCCGCCGGCACGGTGCTCGGCTTCGCAGGCAAGGGCGGCTGGCGCTGGGCGGCCGCCGCGGGCACGGTGATCGGCGTCGCCAACATCCTCGGCCACGGCGGCCCGACCGGCGACAACATCCACAACATCATGCTGCTGATGGTGGCCGGCTGTGCCATCGGCTACGTCATCGAACTGGCCCGCGCCAGCGAGGCGACGCTCACCCGGGCGCTCCAGGTCGAGGCGGCCGGCCGGGAGCGCGAGCGGCTCTCCCGGGACATCCACGACGGCGTGCTCCAGGTGCTCGCCCTCGTCCAGCGCCACGGCGCCGAACTCACCGCGCGGCCGGCCGAGGGCGCTTCGGCCGCGGCCGGTGGACGCCCGGGCGGTGACGCCGACTTCGCCGAACTCGGCCGGCTGGCCGGCGAGCAGGAGCGCGCCCTGCGGGCGCTGATGACCGGCGGCCCGATCCCGGGGCAGCGCCCGCAGGAGTGCGGGGCCGGGGAGCCGCAGGACCTCACCGCGCTGCTGCGCCCGTACGCCGACGAGCGGATCACGCTGTCCGCCCCCGGTGGGCCGGTGCTGCTGTCCGCCGGGGCGGCCGGCGAACTGGCCGCGGCGGTCGGCGCCGCCGTCGACAACGTCCGCCGGCACGCCGGGGAGCGGGCCCGGGCCTGGATCCTGGTGGAGGACGAGCCGCAGGCCGTCACGGTCAGCATCCGCGACGACGGCCCCGGCTTCGCCCCCGGCCGCCTCGGCGAGGCGGAGCGGGCCGGGCGGCTGGGCGTCTCCCAGTCCATCCGCGGCCGGGTGCTGGACCTCGGCGGCACGGCCGAGCTGTACTCGGCGCCCGGGGAGGGCGTCGAGGTCGAACTCCGTGTTCCGAGGAAGGGCTCTGATGACCGATCAGCCGACGACTGACCGGCCGATACGGGTGATGGTCGTGGACGACCACCCGATGTGGCGCGACGCCGTCTCGCGGGACCTCGCCGAGGCCGGGCTGGACGTGGTGGCCACCGCGGGCGACGGCGAGGAGGCCGTGCGCCGGGCCCGCGCCTGCTCGCCGCAGGTCGTCGTGCTGGATCTCAACCTGCCCGGTCTGCCCGGCGCGGAGGTGTGCCGCCAGGTGGTCGCGCAGGACCCGGCGGTGCGGGTGCTGGTGCTCTCGGCCAGCGGCGAGCACCAGGACGTGCTGGAGGCGGTGAAGTCCGGCGCGACCGGGTACCTGGTCAAGTCGGCCGGGCGGGAGGAACTGCTGGACGCGGTGCGGCGCACGGCCGTGGGCGACGCCGTGTTCACCCCGGGCCTGGCCGGCCTGGTGCTGGGCGAGTTCCGCCGGCTGGCCGCCGAACCGGCCCCGGCCTCCGCGCCGGCCGTCCCGCAGCTGACCGCGCGGGAGACCGAGGTCCTGCGCCTGGTGGCCAAGGGCCTGTCGTACCGGCAGATCGCCGACCGGCTGGTGCTGTCGCACCGGACGGTGCAGAACCACGTCCAGAACACGCTCGGCAAGCTGCAACTGCACAACCGGGTGGAACTGGTGCGGTACGCGATCGAGCAGGGGCTGGACGACGACATCTGACCGTTCCGGCGGGATCCGGCCGCCTCGGCGATCCCGCGTGCGATGGGGGGCCGGTCCGGGACCGGCCCCCCACTCGCTCCTCAGCCGCGGACGGCGGCCGCCTCGCGCAGCAGGCCCGCCACGACGCCGACGCCGTCGCGGGTCAGCACCGACTCCGGGTGGAACTGGAGGCCGGCGAAGCCGGGCCCGCGCAGCGCGTGGACGTCCCCGGTGACGGTGTCCCGGGCGACCTCGACGCCCTGCGCGGCGAGCCGGGCCGCGTCGGCGTCCGAGCAGCGCGCGGTGAACGTGTTGTAGAAGCCGACGGTGTGCTTGGTGCCGAACAGGTCGACGCTCTCCTGCGCCCCCTGGTACGGGACGTCCTTGCGGCCCAGCGCCAGCCCGAGCTCGGCGCAGAGCAGCTGGTGGCTGAGGCAGACCGCGAGCAGCGGTGCGGTGCGGGCCCCGGACCGGACCGCCGCCAGGGCGTCCGCGACGACCGGCCGCAGCAGGGCCATCTTGGGGTCGTCGGCGAGCGCCGGGTCGCCGGGCCCGGGGCCCAGCACCAGCGGCCCGCGGTGCGCCGCCAGCAGGGCGGGCAGCCCGGGCGCGTCGTAGCGGACGACGCTGACCTGGTGGCCGATCGAGGTGAGCAGGTGGGCGAGCATCGAGGTGAAGGTGTCCTCGCCGTCGACCACCAGGGTCGGCACGGGCTCGGTGACCACGGTCGGCGTCTGCATCCGCAGCCAGAACGGGGCGAGGTCGGCCCGCCGGGCGTCCAGGGCGGCCTGGACGCGGTGGTCGTCGGCCAGCCGGGGGCCGGTGGGGCCGGGCAGCCGGGCGGGCGCGGGCCGGGCGCCGATCGCGGTGAGCACCCCGGCGGCCTTGGCGTGGGTCTCGGCGACCTCGGACTCGGGGACGGAGTGGCGCACGAGCGTGGCGCCGACCCGGACGACCAGGCGGCCGGTGGCCGGGTCGATGTCGGCGGTCCGGATGCAGATCGGCGAGTCCAGCAGCTGCCCGCCGCTGGCGGAGCGGCCGATCAGGGCGAGCGCGCCGGAGTAGTAGCCGCGCCCGCCGGGCTCGTACCGCTTGATGACCCGGGTGGCGTTCTGCACCGGGCTGCCGGTGACGGTGGCGGCGAACATCGTCTCGCGGAGCACCTCGCGGACGTCCAGCGAGGTGCGTCCGCGCAGCTCGTACTCGGTGTGGGCGAGGTGGGACATCTCCTTGAGCCGGGGCCCGAGCACCTGGCCGCCGAGGTCGCCGACCGTGCACATCATCTTGAGCTCCTCGTCGACGACCATCGTCAGTTCCTCCAGCTCCTTGGGGTCGTGGAGGAACCGGAGCAGCGAGTCGATGTCGGAGCCGCCGGCCGGGTAGCGGTAGGTGCCGGAGATCGGGTTCATCACGACGGTGCCGCCGCTCTGCCGGACGTGCACCTCGGGGGAGGCGCCGACCAGGACGCGTTCTCCGGTGTGCACCAGGTAGGTCCAGTAGGCGCCGCGCTCCTGCTCCAGCAGCCGCCGGAACAGGGTGAGCGCGAGTGCGGGCGAGAAGTTCTCCAGGGTGGCGCCGAAGTCGCGCCGGATCACGAAGTTGGCGCCCTCGCCGTTGCCGATCTCCTCCTCGATCACCCGGCGGACGATCGCGGCGTACGCCTCGTCGTCGATGTCGAACGAGCCGCCGGTGAGCGAGACCGGCGACTGCGGCAGGGCGGCGGTGAGTTCGGCCAGCGGCAGGGTGTGCTGTTCGGCCACCGAGAGGGCCTGCAGCGGGGTCCCGTCGTCGTGCGCCTCGAAGCCGCGCTCGCGGATCTGCCGGTACGGGACGAGCGCGAGCAGGTCGTGCACGGGGCCGTCGGCCGGGACGCCGGTGCGGACCGGCAGGTCGGCGAGGTCGCGGTAGCTGTCGACGGTGCCGACCAGCACCTCGACGGTGTCCGGGGCGAGCCGGGGGGTGCGGCGGTGCAGCAGGGCGAACGCGGGCGCGTCGGGAGCGGTGAGGCGGGCGAGCAGGTCGGCGGTGGCGGTCACGGAGCGGCTTCCTTCCGGGGGACTGGTGAGGTGCGGTGCTGGGATCCGCTCCCGGAGGGCCGTCTGCGCATACGCCGACGGCCGCCCCGAGGGGCGGCCGTCGTGTTCGTCTAGGAACGCGCGATCGGTGGGCCACCCTTGGGGGAGGCCCACCACCAGGAGTGGGTGTGGGGCGCGTGCATGGTTCGAGCGTAGCGGATCGTGCCGGGAGGGTGAGCCCGGTCACGTGTTTGTCCGAGTTATGTCTCACCCCTCGGGCAATGGTCACGAATCGCTCGAGTCACCCCGTAGCCTTGGTGGTGTGACCGTGACGACTGAGACATCGAGGACTGGCCACTCCTGGCAGTCCCTGCCCGCGGCGCAGCAGCCTGAATGGCCGGACCAAGAGGCTCTGCGCAAGACCCTTGCCGAGCTCGCCTCCTATCCGCCGCTCGTGTTCGCCGGCGAGTGCGACCAGCTGCGTGCCCGGCTCGGCGCCGTGGCGCGCGGTGAGGCCTTCCTGCTGCAGGGCGGTGACTGTGCCGAGGCCTTCGACGGCGTCTCGGCGGAGCACATCCGCAACAAGCTGAAGACCCTGCTGCAGATGGCCGCCGTGCTGACGTACGCGGCCTCGGTGCCGGTCGTGAAGGTGGGCCGGATCGCCGGCCAGTACTCCAAGCCGCGCTCCAAGTCGACCGAGACCCGCGACGGCGTGACGCTGCCGGTCTACCGCGGCGACTCGGTGAACGGCTTCGAGTTCACCCCCGAGTCCCGCATCCCGGACCCGGAGCGCCTCAAGCGGATGTACAACGCGTCCGCCGCGACGCTCAACCTGGTGCGCGCGTTCACCACCGGTGGTTACGCGGACCTGCGCCAGGTGCACGCCTGGAACCAGGACTTCGTGCGCAACTCGCCGGCCGGCCAGCGCTACGAGCAGCTCGCCCGGGAGATCGACAACGCCCTGGCGTTCATGAACGCCTGCGGTGTGGCGCCGGAGGAGTTCAAGACCGTCGAGTTCTTCTCCTCGCACGAGGCACTGATCCTCGACTACGAGACCGCGCTGACCCGCGTGGACTCGCGCACCGGCGAGCTGTACGACGTCTCCGGCCACATGGTGTGGATCGGTGAGCGCACCCGCCAGCTGGACCACGCGCACATCGAGTTCGCCTCGAAGGTCCGCAACCCGATCGGCGTCAAGCTCGGCCCGACCACCTCGGTCGACGAGGCCCTGACCCTGATCGAGAAGCTGGACCCGGAGCGCGAGCCCGGCCGCCTCACCTTCATCACCCGGATGGGCGCGGGCAAGGTCCGCGACCACCTGCCCACCCTGGTGGAGAAGGTCACCGCGTCCGGCGCCCAGCCGGTGTGGATCTGCGACCCGATGCACGGCAACACCTTCGAGGCCTCCAGCGGCCACAAGACCCGCAGCTTCGACGACGTGCTCGACGAGGTCAAGGGCTTCTTCGAGGTGCACCGCGCGCTGGGCACCCACCCGGGCGGCATCCACGTGGAGCTGACCGGCGACGACGTGACCGAGTGCGTCGGCGGTGGCGACGAGGTGCTGGTCGACGACCTGCACCAGCGCTACGAGACGGCCTGCGACCCGCGCCTCAACCGCAGCCAGTCGCTGGACCTGGCGTTCCTGGTGGCGGAGATGTACCGCGGCCAGTGAGCTGCCACTGGTGAGCCGCCACCGGCGGGTCACCGCTGAGCGAGTGTGACGAAAGCCCCTCCGGATTCGGGGTCCCCGAGCCCGGAGGGGCTTTTTCGTACCCGGATCGCCGGGTAAGGTGAGGCTTAGTGAAGTAAGGCAAGCCTTAGTCAAGATCGTTCCGCCAGTCGGCGGCGCACCACCCGGGAGAGTCCGCGATGTACGTGTGCATGTGCCATGCGGTCACCGAGGACCAGGTGAAGAAGGCGATCGACGCCGGGGCCGGCACCCCGCGCCAGATCGCCCGGGGCTGCAAGGCCGGCACCGACTGCGGATCCTGCGTCCGCCGGATCCAGGCCCTGCTCGGCGAGCACGGCGCCAGGCCCTGCCCGACCGCCCGCCTCGCCGCGAAGCTCGGCCTGGCCGACCCCGAGGCCGAGGTCGCGCCCGCACCGGTGGCCGCCGCGGCTCCCGCCACCTTGGCCCCGGTCGCCCCGCTGCGCGCGGCCTGAGGGCTCAGGAGTCCGGCTGCTCGATCACCTGGGCGAGGTAGAGCGCCTCGCCGAGCTTCTCCAGGAGCTCCAGCTGGGTGTCGAGGTAGTCGATGTGCTGCTCCTCGTCGGCCAGGATGTCCTCGAAGATGTTCGCCGAGGTGACGTCGTTCTTGGCGCGCATCACCACGATCCCGCGCTTCAGCCGGTCGATCGCCTCGACCTCGATCTGGCGGTCAGCCTCGAACATCTCCTTGACCGTCTGGCCGATCCGGACGTGGAACAGCCGCTGGTAGTTCGGCAGCCCGTCCAGGAAGAGGATCCGGTCGGTGAGGGTCTCGGCGTGCTTCATCTCGTCGAAGGACTCGTGCCGGGTGTACTTGGCGAGCTTCGTCCAGCCGAAGTTCTCCTGCATCTTGGCGTGCAGGAAGTACTGGTTGATCGCGGTGAGCTCCGCGGTGAGCTGCTCGTTGAGGAACTCGATGACCTCTGGGTCGCCCTGCATGGCTGGTGCCTCCCTGCGCTACGGCCTGTTGTGACTCCTGCGCTGCGCATCCTGGCATCGAAATGGGAGAAAGTTCCAGTAAGTTCACACTCACTAGGACATGTTTCGGAATATCCGATTTCGGCCGATACGGGCTCGACCACCGGTTATTGGGGATGGGGCGCGTGGCCGCGTCAAGGGGCGCGCACGGCGCGTCGGCCGCCGTCTGTCACCATGGAGTCATGGGTCAGTCCGAACAAGAACCGTTTCCGCCGTCTGACCCGAGGCTCCCCCCGGGGCAGCGCGTGCAGCGCGGCTGGCCCGCCCTGCACTACGGGCCCGTACCCCGCTTCAAGCCGCTGACCTGGGACCTCCAGGTGTTCGGCGCCACCGCCTCGGCGGAGAAGCACAGCTGGGACTTCGAGGCCTTCCATGCCCTGCCGCGCACCACCGTCGTCGCCGACCTGCACTGCGTCACCAAGTTCACGCTGCTCGGCAACGAGTGGTCGGGCGTGCCGGCCGCCGCCCTCCTCGACCTGGAGCCCCCCGCACCCGGCGTCACCCACGTGATGGTCTGGGCCGAGTACGGCTACAGCGCCAACCTGCGGCTGGCCGACTTCGCCGACCCGCGGACGATCTTCGCCACCCACCGCAACGGCGAGCCGCTGACCGCCGAGCACGGTTTCCCCGTCCGGCTGATCGTCCCCGGGCTGTACGCCTGGAAGGGCCCCAAGTGGGTGCGCGCGGTGGAGTACATGCGGGCCGACCGCCGGGGCTTCTGGGAGGAGCGCGGCTACCACAACCTCGCCGACCCGTGGCGCGAGCAGCGCTACTCCCACCAGGAGGGGCCGGGCGACGGCCCGCTGCGCTGAGGGTGAGCCGACGTCCGGAGGAGTCCCCTCAGGAGCGAGGAATCCCCTTACGAGGAATCCCCTTAGAAGAAGGGGAAGTTGACCGTCACCGCGGTGTGCTGCGGGCGCCGCTCGCCGGCCGCCGGGGACTGGCTGGACACCTTGCCGGTGCCGAACAGGTTGACCCCGCTGGTCTGCATCGTGAAGCCGGCCGCCTGGAGCGCCTTCGCCGCGTCGTCCTTGCTCATCCCGGTGACGTCCGGGACGGGCACCATGCCCTTGCTGACCACCAGCGAGACCGCGGTGTTCTCCTGGAGCAGCTGCCCGGCCGCCGGCGAACTGCTGATCACCACGCCCTCCGGCACGGTGTCGTCGTACGTCCCGGTCACGCCGCCCCTGGTCAGCTGGGCCGCGGTCAGCGCGTCGGCTGCCTGGTCGGCGGTCTTCCCGGCCAGGTCCGGCACCGCGATCCGCTTGGGGCCCCTGGAGACGGTCACCGTCACGGTGTCGCTCTTGCGGGTCCGCGCGCCCACCCCGGGATCGGTGGCGATCACCTGCCCGGCCGGGACGCTCTCGCTGAACACCTCGACGAAGCGGCCGTGCATGCCGTCCTTGTCCAGGATCCGCTGCGCCTCGGCCCGGTCCTTGCCGAGCACGCCGGGCACCGGCCCGTACAGCCCCTGGGACAGCCCGTACGTCGCGCCGCCGACCGCCAGCACCAGGGCGGTCAGCGCGGCCGCCCAGATCAGCGGCTTGCGGGGGAGGCGGCGCAGCAGGCTGGGCCGGCGCCCGCGCACCGGGGTCGGCTCGTCGTACGGGCGCGGCTCGACCAGCAGCTGGTCCAGCAGCTCCGCCGGCACGTCCAGCACGCTGGTGGGCTCCGGCGCCGCGGCGTCGACGGGCCCCGCCGGCTGCTGGATCACCGACGTCGGCTCGCTGGTCGGGTAGCGCGGGCTGGGCCGGGTGGAGGCCGGCGGCTCGGCGTCCAGCTCGGCCGGGGTGAGCGTGCGGCGGATCCGCTGGAGGGCGGCGAGCAGTTCGACCGCGTCGTACGGGCGGTCCTCGGCCGTCCGGGCGCAGGCGCCGGCCACTATGGCGTCCAGCCCGGGGCCGACGGCCGGGGCGATCAGCGAGGGGGCGGGGACGTCCTCGTGCAGGTGCTTGTACATCACCTGGACGGGGTTGTCGCCGGTGTGCGGGCGGCGGCCGGTGAGCATCTCGTAGAGCAGGATGCCGGCCGCGTAGACGTCGACCCGCTGGTCTGTGGGGGCGTCCGGGAGGATCTGTTCGGGGGCCAGGTAGGAGACGGTGCCGAGGACCGTGCCGCCGGTCGCGGTGCTGGTCGAGGTGGGCGCGCCGTCGGCGGTGCCGAGGACCCGGACCAGACCGAAGTCGGCGACCTTGACCAGCCCGTCCTCGGTGATCAGCACGTTCTCCGGCTTGACGTCCCGGTGCACCAGGCCGGCCCGGTGGGCGGCGCCGAGGGCGGCCAGCACCGGCTCCAGCACGTCCAGCGCGGCCCGCACGGACAGCGCGCCGCGGTCGCGCAGCAGGTCCCGCAGGGTGCGGCCGGGCACGTACTCCATGGCGAGGAAGACGTTCGCGCCGTCCGCGCCCTGGTCGAAGACGTTCACCACGTTCGGGTGGGAGAGCCGGGCGACGGCCTTGGCCTCGCGGATGAACCGGGCGGTGAAGCCGTCGTCCCCGGCCAGCGCGGGGTGCATCACCTTGAGGGCGACGACCCGGTCCAGCCGGGTGTCGGTGCCCTTGTAGACGGTGGACATCCCGCCGGTCGCGATGCGCTGCTCGACCCGGTACCGGCCGTCGAGCAGGGTACCGATCAAGGGGTCGTGCAATGCCATGTCCACCCGGAGAGTCTAGAGCTCCGGGTGTCGGCCGGGCCCGGAGGGCATCGCCTCCGGGCCCGGCTGTGCCCGGTTTGTGACACGGCACACGCGGGCGGGCGCCGGGCGTCCCGGCGTCAGAACGCCGGGTGCTCGCGGGTGTCCAGCTCCGCCCGGCCGGCCATCGCGGAGGAGGCCTCGGCGTGGAACCGGCGCGGGATGCGGCCGGCCCGGTGGGCGAACCGGCCCGCCTCGGCGGCGTGCCGCATCGCCTCGGCCATCAGCACCGGGTCCTGCGCCCTGGTCACCGCGGAGGCGAGCATCACCGCCGCGCAGCCCAGTTCCATCGCCAGCGCGACGTCCGAGGCGGTGCCGGCGCCCGCGTCCAGGATCACCGGGACGCCCGCGCCCTCCACGATCAGCTGGAAGTTGTGCGGGTTGCGGATGCCCAGGCCGGAGCCGATCGGAGAGCCCAGCGGCATGATCGCCGCGCAGCCGACGTCCTCCAGCTTGCGCGCCAGCACCGGGTCGTCGTTGGTGTACGGCAGCACCGTGAAGCCGTCGTCGACCAGGGTCTCGGCGGCGTCCAGCAGCTCGATCGGGTCCGGCAGGAGGGTCCGCTCGTCGGCGATCACCTCCAGCTTCACCCAGTCGGTGCCGAGCGCCTCGCGGGCCAGCCGGGCGGTCAGCACGGCCTCCCCGGCGGTGAAGCAGCCCGCCGTGTTGGGCAGCACCCGGATGCCGTTGCGGGTCAGCACGTCCAGGACGGAGCCCTGGGTGCCGGCGTCGACCCGGCGCATCGCCACGGTGGTCAGTTCGGTGCCGGAGGCCAGCAGCGCCCGTTCCAGGATCTCCAGGCTGGGTGCGCCGCCGGTGCCCATGATCAGCCGGGAGCCGAAGGACTCCCCGGCGATGGTCAACAGGTCGTCAGCCATGTCAGCCTCCCTGGACGGCGGTGAGGATCTCGATCCGGTCGCCCGCCGACAGTTCCGTGGCAGGCCACGAACTGCGCGGCACGACGGCCTCGTTGAGGGCGGCGGCGACGCCGCTGTGGGCGGCGCTGAGGGTGGCCACCACCTCCGCGAGGGTGGTCGTGGCGGACACCCGGCGGGGCTCGCCGTTGACGGTCAGCCCGATCTCGGCCGGTGCGGGCTGGGTCGGTGCGGCCTGGGCCGGTGCGGTCTGGGGTGGTGCGATCTCGGTCATGCGGAGGCCTTCGCGGTGGAGCGGTCGGGGGAGAACCGGGTGGGTGTGAACGGCTGTGCGAGCTCGGGGAGTTCGCCGGTCGCCAGGTACTCGGCGAGCAGGTCGGCGGTCACCGGGGTGAGCAGCACGCCGTTGCGGTAGTGGCCGGTGGCGGCGACCAGTCCGGGCAGCGCGGTCGGGCCCAGCAGCGGGGCGTTGTCCGGCGAGCCGGGCCGCAGCCCGGCCGAGGTCTCCAGCAGCGGGAGTTCGGTGATGCCCGGCACCAACTCGTGGGCGTCGCGCAGCAGTTCGTACACCCCGCCGGCGGTGACGGTGGTGTCGTAGCCCTGCTCCTCGGTGGTCGCGCCGATCACCAGCTCGCCGTTCTCCCGGGGCACCAGGTACAGGTGCTGTCCGCGCACCACCGCGCGCACGTTGCGGGACAGGAACGGCCGGTACGCCTCGGGGATCCGCAGCCGCAGGATCTGCCCCTTCACCGGGCGGACGGCCGGCAGCACGCCATCCGGCAGCCCGGGCAGCCGGTGGCTGTGCGGGCCGGCCGCGAGCACCACCTGGTCGGCCCGCGCGGTCTCGCCGGTGCCGAGCCGGGCGCCGACCGCGCGGCCGCCCTCGACCAGCAGCCCGACGGCCTCGGCCCGGTGGAGCACGACCCCGGCGAGCTCGCAGGCGGCCACCAGGGCGGTCAGCAGGCGGCGCGGATCCACCTGGTGGTCGTCCGCGACGTGCAGGCCGCCGCGCACGCCGGGGGCGAGCATCGGCTCCAACCTGCGGGCCTCCCGGCCGGTCAGCCAGGACGAGTCCAGGCCGAGCCGCTGGTGGAAGGCGTGCAGCTCGCGCAGTTCCTCGCGGTCGTCGGAGTCCAGCGCGACGGCGATCGTGCCGCACCGGCGGTACCCGGTGTCCAGGCCGCCGCTCGCCTCGGTGAGCTCGGCGGCGAAGTCCCCGTACCGCTGGTTGGAGGCCATGCCGAGGCGCAGCAGCGGCTCCTCCCCGTACTGCAGCTCGGTGACCGGGGCGAGCATCCCGGCCGCGACCCCGGCCGCCCCGCCGCCGGGGGAGGGGTCGACCACGACGATGTTCCTCAGCCCGCGCTGCGCGGCGCGCCAGGCGACGGCGAGGCCGATGACGCCCCCGCCGATCACCAGCACGTCGGCGTGGGTTTCCTCGGGCAAGCGTGACAAGGCTGCTCTTCTCCCTTCGCCGGAATGACCCGGATCAGGTTCGGACGGTCGCGGGCCGTGCCAGCCCGCCTCTCAGCCCGGTACGCCGGGCTCCCGTGATGGTGCCCCCACCATAACGCCGGGGGCGGGCCCGGCCGAAGGCCCGTACGCGGGGTGGACGGGCCGGTGGCCCCGGCAGGGCGCTGAGTACAGTGACGGGCGTGGCAGAGCTGAACGGAACGGATCGGGTGGTCGTCGTCGGGGCCGGGCTGGCCGGGGCGCAGTGCGCCCTGAAGCTGCGGCAGGGCGGTTGGCGGGGGCGGATCACGCTGGTCGGGGAGGAGCCGCACGCGCCGTACGACCGGCCGCCGCTCTCCAAGGACGTGCTGCTCGGCAAGGCCGACGCCACCACCCTGGACATCGACTTCCCGCACCTGGGCGTCGAACTGCTCACCGGCCGCCGCGCCACCGGCCTCACCCCCGGCGTGCTGCACACCGACGCCGGTGACCTCCGGTACGACGCCCTGGTGATCGCCACCGGCGCCACCCCGCGCGCCCTGCCCGGCGCCGAGCGCGCGCACCTGCTGCACACCCTGGACGACGCGCTGGCGCTGCGCGCCCTGCTGCGGCCCGGCCTGCGGCTGGTGCTGGTCGGCGCGGGCTGGATCGGCGCCGAGGTGTCCACCGCCGCCCGCGCGGCCGGCTGCGAGGTGACGGTGGTCGAGGCGGGCCCGGCGCCCGTCCCCGGCGCGCTGCCGGCCGAGGTCGGTTCGGCGATGGCCGCCTGGTACGCCGAGGCCGGCGTCGACCTGCGCTGCGGGGTCGGCGTGGCCGCCGTCGAGGAGGGCGCGGTGCTGCTGGCGGACGGCTCGCACCTGCCCGCCGACGAGGTCGTGGTCGGCGTCGGCGCCCGGCCCGCGACGGGCTGGCTGGCCGGTTCCGGCGTCGAGCTGGACGACACCGGCGCCGTTCTGGTCGACGAACGGCTGCGCACCGGCCTGCCCGGCGTCTTCGCGGCCGGGGACTGCGTCAGCTACCCGTCCGCCCGCTCCGGCGCCCGGCTGGCCGTCCAGCACTGGGACCACGCGTTGCAGTCCGGCGAGGCCGTGGCGGCCGCCGTCCTCGGCGCGGACGCGCCGCCGTACGACCCGGTGCCGTACTTCTGGTCGGAGCAGTTCGGGCGGATGGTCCAGTACGCCGGGCGGCACGCCGAGGGCGACGAACTGCTGTGGCGCGGCGGCCCGCAGGACGCCTCCTGGACGGTGCTCTGGCTGCGCGACGGGGTGCCGAGCGCGCTGCTGGCCGTCGACCGGCCGCGCGACCTGACCCAGGGCCGCCGGCTGATCGAGCGCGGTACCGCGCTGGACCGGGCCCGTGCGGCGGACCCCTCGGTGCCGCTGAAGTCGGCGGTCGCGGGGTAGCGGCTGGTGCGCGGGGGGCTGTGGAGGTGGCAGTCTGGTGGCGTGAGTGAGATTGAAAGCAAGATCGAAGCCCTGGTTTCCGAGTGGATGTACCTGCCCGACATCTCGGAGCAGTGGGGGGTGCGTGTCACCGAGGTGCGCGACCTGGTCCGCAGCGGCGGGCTGATCGCCGTCCGGCGGGGCCCCAACAAGTCGCTGCAGGTCCCTGCGGCGTTCATCGACGGCCAGGGGCTGGTCAAGCACCTGTCCGGCACCCTGACCGTGCTGCGCGACTGCGGGTACAACGACGTGGAGATCCTGGAGTGGCTCTTCACCGAGGACCCGTCGCTGCCCGGCAGCCCGATCCAGGCGCTGCAGGAGAACCGCGGCACCGAGGTCAAGCGGCGCGCCCAGGCGATGCTGATCTGATGGCGGCGGACGCACCGCGCCGGCGGCTGGCCGACGCCCGGCTGTACCTGTGCACCGACGCCCGCCGGGAGCAGGGCGACCTCGCCCAGTTCCTGGACGCGGCGCTGGCGGGCGGGGTGGACATCGTCCAGCTCCGCGACAAGGGCCTGGAGGCCAAGCAGGAACTGGAGGCCCTGGAGGTCTTCGCGGACGCCTGCCGCCGCCACGGCAAGCTGCTGGCCGTCAACGACCGCGCCGACGTCGCGCACGCGGTCCGGCCGGACGTGCTGCACCTCGGGCAGGACGACCTGCCGGTGCCGGCCGCCCGGGCGATCCTCGGCGACGAGGTGCTGATCGGCCGGTCCTGCCACGCCGAGTCCGAGGTGGACGCGGCGCTCGCCGAGCCCGGCGTGGACTACTTCTGCACCGGCCCGGTCTGGCCGACCCCGACCAAGCCGGGCCGCCCGGCGCCGGGCCTCGGCCTGGTCTCGTACGCGGCGAAGCAGAGCACCGACCGGCCGTGGTTCGCCATCGGCGGCATCGACCTCGGCAACCTCGACGAGGTGCTGGCCGCGGGCGCCCGCCGGGTCGTCGTGGTCCGTGCGATCACGGCCGCCGACGACCCGCAGGCCGCCGCCGCCGAGCTCGCCCGGCGGGTGCGCTCGGCCTGACGGCCCCGGGGGCCGTCACCGTCCTCCGTACCTGCGGATCCCCCTGGGGGCGGATCTCAGTACTTGCGGACGGTGGCGGCCTCGGCCAGGGCCAGCAGCACCGTGCGGGCCTGCTCGTCGGCCAGCGGCGCCGCCTCCAGCGCGGCCAGGCACTGCCGCATCAGCTCGTCGATCCGGCGCTCCACCCGCTCGGGCGCGCCGCTGCGGGCCACCAGGTCGCGCAGCCCGGTGACCTCCTCGGGCGCCAGGTCCGGCGCGCCGAGCCGCTCGTCCAGGTGCCGGGCGTCGGCGGCCGGCAGGCCCCGCATCGCGTGCGCCACCAACAGGGTGCGCTTGCCCTCGCGCAGGTCGTCCCCGGCCGGCTTGCCGGTGACCGCGGGGTCGCCGAAGACACCGAGCAGGTCGTCCCGCAGCTGGAAGGCCTCGCCCAGCGGCAGCCCGAACGCCCCCAGCGCCGCCACCTGCTCCGGGCCGGCCCCGGCCAGCAGCGCGCCGACCTGGAGGGGCCGCTCGATCGTGTACTTCGCCGACTTGTAGTGCAGCACCGTCTGCGCCCGGTCGAGCGCGCCCTCGTCGGCGGAGTCGCCGGCCACCGGCTCCAGGACGTCCAGGTACTGGCCGACCATGACCTCGGTGCGCATCAGGTCGAACACCGGCTTGGCGGCCAGCACGGCGGCGGGCTCCAGGCCCGAGCGCAGGAACAGCTCGTCGCACCAGATCAGCAGCAGGTCGCCGAGCAGCACCGCCGCCGAGGCGCCGTACTGCTCGCGGTCGCCGCGCCAGCCGTTCGCCCGGTGCAGTGCCTCGAAGCGGCGGTGGATCGAGGGCAGGCCGCGGCGGGTGTCGCTGCGGTCCATCAGGTCGTCGTGCACCAGGGCGCTCGCCTGGAGCAGTTCCAGCGCGGCCGCCGCGTTCGCGATGCCCTCGCCGCCGGCCGGGCCGCCGGCGGCGCGCCAGCCCCAGTAGCAGAAGGCCGGGCGCAGCCGCTTGCCGCCGTCCAGCAGGAAGTCGCGCAGGGCGTCGGCGGCGGGCACGAGCTGCGGGGAGATCTTGTCCAGCAGGGCGGACTGGCCGTCCATGAACGCGGCGAGGGCGGCGTTGACGCGCGCGCGGACGTCCTCCACGTCTATGGGGTTGGCCGGCCGGTTGCTGGACGAGGTCACGATGAGGCTCCGCTGGTTCGCTGGGGTGCAGCAAGCGTAGCGGGGTGGCCGGGAACGGATGTGCGAGCGGGCGTGTGCGCGGGCGTGCGGGCACACCGGGCGCGGGCCCCGAACGCCGGTCGGAATTCGTCGGACCTCCGGACGGAGTATCGTCCACCGCTTGTCTCAATCCGTGGTACCGAGTTGTCCGGCCCCTTCGAACGCCCGATAACCTGCCAGCATGGCACTCGGCATCGCTTCCACCAGACCGGACCGCGCACTGACGGTCCGCGAACTCCTGGCAGCCGGAAAGCGGTCCTTCTCCTTCGAGTTCATGCCCCCGCGCACCGAGGTCGGCGAGCAGCGACTCTGGGACGCCATCCGCCGGCTCGAACCGCTGGACCCGAACTTCGTCTGCATGACGTACGGCGCCGGCGGCTCCTCGCGCGAGCGCACCGTCAACATGGTCGGCCGGATCGCCACCGAGACCACGCTGACCCCGGTCGCCCACCTGACCGCCGTCGACCACTCGATCGCCGAACTGCGCAACATCATCGGCCAGTACGCCGACCAGGGCGTGCGCAACGTCCTCGCCGTCCGGGGGGACCCGCCCGGCGACCCGATGGGCGAATGGGTCAAGCACCCCGACGGCGTCACGTACGCGTACGAGCTGGTCGAGCTGATCAAGGGCATCGGCGACTTCTGCGTCGGCGTCGCCGCCTCGCCGAACATGCACCCGCGCTCCACCGGCTGGGACGAGGACATCCGGCACTTCGTCGGCAAGGTCCGGGCGGGCGCCGACTACGCGATCACCCAGATGTTCTTCGAGGTCGACGACTACCTGCGGCTGCGCGACCGGGTCACCGCCGCCGGCTGCGAGACGCCGATCATCCCGGAGATCATGCCGGTCACCAACGCCAAGCAGCTGGAGCGCTTCCCCCAGCTGAGCGGCTCCGCCTTCCCCGCCGACCTGGAGGCCCGGCTGCGGGCCGCCGTCGACGACCCGGCGGCGCTGCGCGCGATCGGCATGGAACACGCCACCGCGATGGCCGAACGCCTCCTCGCCGAGGGCGCGCCCGGCCTGCACTTCATCACGCTCAACCACTCCACGGCGACGCTGGAGATCTACCAGAACCTCGGCCTGCACCAGCGCCACGCGTAGGCCCCGCCGGGGCCCCGCTCCGGGCCGATCGGGGCCCGCGGGCCCGGCCGTTCACGAGCCCGTCACCGCCCCGACGGTGCCGGGCTCGGTCGTGTGCGCCCCGGCCGCGACCGGCGGGAACGCGATGCGGTACCCCGGCCGTTGAACCGGTACAGTCGCCGCACACGCGCGGCGAGCGCGGGCACGCGACTGGAGGTAGCGGGCGGATGGGCATCGGATACCTGCTGCTGTACGTCGCGTTGGCGGTGGTGGCGCTCTGGCTGGTCGCCGAGGTCCTGCTGCAGAACCGGGCGCCGCTGCACTGGCGGGCCCTCGCGCTGGTCGGCTTCCTCGCAGTGGCCGCCGGCATGGTGCTCGGCTCCGTCCCGGTGATCGGCGCCGGCGCCGCCCTCTTCGCGGCCGGCCAGACCTTCGTCACCCTCTCCGTCAAGCGCGGCTACCGGGCCGGCTGGTCGCTGCGCAAGGCCGACGGCTCGCTGCCCGGCCCGCTCGCCAAGGTGCCCCTGCTCGGCGCCCTCACCGGCGGCGCGGCCGCCGTGGCCGCGGTCGAGGCCACCGAGAAGCGGATCGGTGAGGTCAGCGCCGTCGAGGAGGCCCCGGTCGCGGCCCCCGCCCCGGTGGCCGAGGACGTCCCCGAGGTCGAGCAGACGGCCGCCTTCGAGATGCAGGAACTCGCCCAGGACGGCGTCTACGCGCCCGCCTACTACGAGCAGCAGCAGGCGCAGGCGCCGCACGACCCCTACGCCGAGGCCTACCAGTCCGGCTACGACAGCGCCGCCCAGCCGCAGCCGGCCTACGAGCAGCAGCAGTGGCAGAGCCAGCAGCAGCCCGCCTTCGCCTACGACCAGGGCTACGGGGCCTACCCCCAGCAGTCCGACCCGTACAACGGCTACCCGCAGCAGGACCAGTACCAGTCCTACCCGCAGCAGCAGCCCGGCTGGGAGCAGCACCCCCAGCAGCAGTGGCAGACGCCGCAGCAGCACCCCGAGCAGCACCTGGAGCAGCACCCCGGCCAGCAGCCGGGCCAGCACCACCCGGGCATCCCGCAGCAGCAGTCCTACGACCACACCTACGGCTACCAGCAGCAGAACACCTGGCCCCAGGGCTGAGTTCCGGCGCCAGGGCCGCTACGCCGGGCCGATCAGGTCGGCGGCGACGCAGGCGGACATGCCGGCCCGGGCCAGTCCGCCGCCGGGGTGGGCCGCCCCGCCGATCAGGTAGAGGCCGGGGACGGGCGACTCGTTGGCGGGCTGGAGCCATCCGCCGCCGTCTCCGGCGAGCGCGGGGCGGGGGACCGACCCGCCGAGGGCGCCGGTCTCCCGGCGGGTGTCGTCCGGGGTCCGCACGACCCGCCACAGCACCCGTTCGCGCAGGCCCAGGCCGGCGGCGTCGGCGTGCGCCAGCAGCTGGTCCGCGTAGCGCTCGGCGACCCCGGGCGCCGTCCAGTCGACGTCGCCCTGGGCGGGGACGGTCGCGGTCAGCACCACGCTCTCGTGCGCGTCGTCGGGGCGCAGCGAGGGATCGTCCGGGCGCAGCACCTGGAGGGTGGGGCGCTCGCAGGGCGGGGCCGAGAGGGTCAGGGCGTTCTGCTCGGCCGCCGGGTCGGCGGCGTGCACCACCGTCCGGTGCGGGGTGCCGGCCGGCCGGGCGCCGCGCAGCGCGAGCAGCACGCTGAACCGGCCGGGCACCTCGAACGGCTCCCAGTGGTCGGGTCCGAGCTCCGGCCACCGGGCGAGGCCGTCACGGAACAGCGCCCTGGTGTCCATCGAGGAGACCACCAGGTCCGCGTCGATCCGCCCGTCCGGGGTGTCGACGCCGCGGGCCCGGCCGTCCTCGACCAGCACCTCGGTGACCGGGGTGTCGAAGCGGAACTCCACCTTGCGCAGCTCGCAGCGCCGGTGCACCGCGTCCGCCAGGGCCCGCAGGCCGCCCCGGACGTACCAGACGCCGAAGGACTGCTCCATGTACGGCAGCACGGTGGCCCCGGCGGGGGCGGACCCGGGGAGCAGGCCGAAGCGCAGGGCGTGCTCCGCCAGCAGGGCGGTGAGGCCGGGGTGGCCGCCGAGTTCGCGGGCGGCGACGTCGGCGAGGGTCCACGGGCGGGGCCGGCCGAGCCGGGCGAGCAGGCCGCGCCGGGGCGGGACGGGGTAGGGGTCGGTGTGCAGCGGCGACCGGTCGGCCGGGAGCGGCTCCTCCAGGAGCGGGCGGCGGGTGGCCTCCCAGACCGTCCGGCCGTGGTTCATGACCGCGCTCCAGCGGGCGCCCGAGCCGGCGCCGAAGGCGGCGTCCAGGGACTGGCTGACGCCGCCGCGGGAGGCGTTGGGCAGGCTGACGGCGGTGCCGTCCGGGAACAGGTGCCGGCTCTCCGGGTCCACCGGGGCGAGGTCGACGAGCTGCTCCAGCGGCTCCTTGCCGGTCTTCAGCGCGAGGTCGCGGTAGACGGCCGGGAGGGTCAGCAGGCCGGGGCCGGTGTCGAAGGCGAAGCCCTCGCGCTCGTACCGGCCGACCATGCCCCCGTACGTGCCGCCGGCCTCGCAGACCGTCACCCGGTGTCCGAGGGTGGCCAGCCTGGAGGCCGCCGCGAGCCCGCTCATTCCTGCGCCGATGATGACGATCCGTGCCATGGCACCTGATCCTAGGCCGTGACCTGGGCCGGGCCCGGCGGGCGTCCTCCTCAGGGCCTCGGGACGTACGGCCGGTCCGCCTCCTGCTCGCGGGCGGCGGACCGGGCGTCGCGGGCGGCGCGGCGTTCGCGGCGGCGGGCCCGGAAGGCGCGGATCCGGTTGACCGCGAACCAGACCAGCAGCAGGCCGACGGCGAGCAGGACGGCGGCGATCGAGGCGGCCAGCCAGGGGTGGAAGATCGCCAGGGAGACCAGCCCGGCCACCGACAGGTCCTCCGCCATGCTGACCGCGATGTTGCTGACCGGTTCGGGCGAGGTGTTGACCGCCATCCGCAGCGAGGCCTTGACCAGGTGGCTGACCAGCGCCGTGGTGCCGCCCATCGCGCCCGCCGCGACCTCGCCGAGCGAGCCCGGGTCGGTGCTCGCGATCAGCGCGCCGACGGTGGCGCCCGCGATCGGCCGGATCACGGTGTGCACGGAGTCCCAGAGGCTGTCGACGAACGGGATCTTGTCGGCCACCGCCTCCAGCAGGAACAGGACGGCGGCCGCGACCAGCACGTCGGTGCGCTCCAGGGCGGGCGGCACCGAGTCCGCGCCGCCGAAGCGGCCCAGCAGTCCGAGCAGCAGCACCACCGCGTAGGCGTTGATGCCGCTGGCGAGTCCGCTGGTGAAGATCAGCGGCACGATCGTCATGGCTTCCCCCTCCTCATCGCTTTCCCCCTCCTTCTCGTGGCCGTGGCCGGTCCGCCCGGCCACGGCCGTACCGTACCCGGACGTGCCGGGTCGGCCCGCCGGTTCCGGCCACGCCCGGGTCCGGGGCCGACGGATCTGAGTACGCGTACTCAGATCCGGGGTTGAGTACGTCAGCGGATGGCCCGCCGACCTGCCGGGACGGGAGAGTGGTGGCACCGGGACGGCGGCGCGTCGGGCGCCCCGCCCCGGGTGGCGGATCCGTCCGCCCAGCCGGCAGATGAGGGGTCGGCGGGGCGGCGGCGGAGGTCCGCCGCGGGAGCCGGTCAACGGGCCTCGCACCGCCGACACGGGGCGGCGGAGCGGGCCGGGGGGAGACCGGCCACCGGAAGGGAGAGCTGGCCACCGCCGCCTGTGGGGAACGGCGGAACGGCGGCGTACGGCGGCGGCACAGGACCTGGGGGGACAGGCCGGTGCCCGCCGCCGCTCACCCGTTCCGGGCCGCGTTGTCAGTGGTCCCGTTCACGATGGAGGGGCACGGACCGCCCGGTCCGCGCGCTGCCTCGGAACGGGGGAGACCATGACCATCAGCCGTCCTGAGCCCGTCACCGCCCGCCTCCACTGCGCCGCCCCGCCGTCCTCCCCGGGCGGGCGCCCGGGTGGCGGGGACGTCCACCCCGTGCTGCGCCGGACGGCCGCGCCGCCGGCCGCCCTCGACCTGCTCGCCGACGCCCACCGCACGCTCGCCCGGGCCCGCGTCCTGGAGGACCCGCTGGAGCGGTACGCCACCGCCCACCTGGCCGCGCTGCGCACGGTGGCGGCCGTGCTCGCGGTGCGCGGGCGGCCGGAGAAGAGCCCGCGCCGGCGCAAGGCCATCCGCAGCGCCTGGGAGGTGCTGCCCGAGATGGCCCCCGAGCTGGCCGAGTGGGCGCTCTACTACGCCGCCGGCGCCCGCCGCCGGGCGGCCGCCGAGGCCGGGATCAGGGGCGCCGCCTCGGCCCGTGACGCCGACGACCTGGTCCGCAACTCCGCCCTGTTCCTGCGCCTGGTCGAGCGCCTGCTCGGCCTGCGCCCGACCCCGCCGGCCCCGCGGCTGCCGCTGGACGGCGACGACCCGCCGGGGGTGACGGGCCCCGCCACCCGCCCGGTCTAAGGTGGAGGCATCCTGATCGATCTGCATGTGCCGAGGAGCCCCGCCTTGTACCCGACGCGTCCCCGCAGTGCCCTGCGTACCGCCGTGGTGTGGGAGGTGGTGCGGGCCGCCCTGGAGAAGCGGGCGGCCGAGCTGGACCAGCCGGTCCTCGACGTGGTCGACACCGGCGGCGGCACCGGCAACTTCGCCGTACCGGTGGCCAAGCTCGGCCACCGGGTCACCGTGGTCGACCCCAGCCCGGACGCGCTGTTCGCGCTGGAGCGCCGGGCCGCCGAGGCCGGGGTGACGGACCTGGTCCGGGCCGTCCAGGGCGACACCCAGACGCTGCCCGAGCTGGTCGCCCCCGGCACCGTGGACGCGGTGCTCTGCCACGGCGTGCTGGAGGTCGTGGACGACCCGGCGGAGGCGCTCGGCAGCCTGGCCGGCACCCTGCGCCGGGGCGGCCTGGTCAGCCTGCTGGCCGCCAACCGCAACGGTGCCGTGCTGGCCCGGGCGCTGGCCGGCCACTTCACCGAGGCCCGTACGGTGCTGTCCGCGACCGACGGCCGCTGGGGCGAGCAGGACCCGATGCCGCGCCGCTTCACCGGCGAGGAGCTGGGCCGGCTGGCCGAGGGCGCGGGCCTGCGGGTGGAGTCGGTGCACGGCGTCCGGGTCTTCGCCGACCTCGTCCCCGGGGTCCTGGTGGACGCCGAGCCGGGCGCGATGGAGGCGCTGCTGAAGCTGGAGGAGGCCGCCGCCGAGCAGCCCGCGTTCCACGCCGTGGCGACCCAGCTGCACCTGCTGGCCACCCTGGCCTGAGCGAGCGAGGGACCGTCCGCCGCCGTAGGGTTCGCCCACCGTGCGGCGGCGGTTCGCCTTCCGGACGCCCCCCGGCCTCGTCCGGGTGGTCCCGAACCTGCCCAGGTCCGGACCGATTCCACCCGTTCGGGCACTTGTCCGCGTCTCGTGGCGTTGAGCCGGGTGCGGCCGTGCCCGGTCGAAGTGGCCCGTCCCACGCGGCGCAGACCACTCCGTAACGGGGCCACGGACCGTATGATCTGGGTAAAGCCGGAAAGCATGACAGCCGGATGCGTGGGGCATATGGACGACACGGGCCGGGTCCCCCCGCACAGGCGTCCGACCGTGTGCCCCGAAGGCTGATTGGACTTTGCCTCCCCGACCGGGGTGGCGGACCGGTCGCACCCGCGACCGACGAGTAGGAGGACTCCGTGCCGCTCTCGGAGCACGAGCAGCGACTGCTCGACCAGATGGAGCGAGCGCTGTATGCCGAAGATCCCAAATTCGCGACGGCGCTTGAGGGAACCGGGCTGCGCACCTACACCCGTCGGCGGGTGTACCTGGCCGTTGCCGGCTTCGTGGTGGGCATCGGCCTGCTGATGGGCGGCATGGTCGTCCCCGACCAGATCTGGGTCAGCGTCGTGGGCTTCCTGGTGATGCTCGGGTGCGCGGTGTTCGCCGTGACCGGTTGGCGCCGCGGCCCCGCCGGCCAGGGCTCCGGCCCCCGGCCGGCCGCCGCGCCCCGCCGCAAGGCCGGGATGATGGACCGGGTGGAACAGCGCTGGCAGCGTCGTCGGGACGAGCAGGCCGGCGGTTTCTGAGCCGCGTACACGCTGGACGAACGCCGGGGCGGGCAGTCGATCGACTGCCCGCCCCGGCGTTCTCGTATCCGCTCGACGGCCCGTTCGCCCGGGCCCCGCTCAGGACTCCCTGGAGGCCTGCTCGGACTCCGGCTCGCGCTTGCGCCGGGAGACCACCCGCCGCACCGGGCCGGTGACCGCGGCGGCCACCCGGCCGGCCCCGGTGCCGACGGCCTCCCGGGCCGCCCGCAGGGCGTCGGAGATCCGCCACCACAGCTGGGCCGAGGACGGCGGCAGCAGCACCGCCCTGGTCCGCCCGGCCCGGCTGGCGGTGGCCCGCAGGCCCTGCCGGGCGGTCCGGACGTCGGCCGACAGCGGGGCGGTGGTGACCTGGCCGGCCGGGGCGTAGAGCACCCGTTCGGTGGCCAGTGCCAGCCGCCCGGCGGCGGCCGCCGAGTCCGCGTCCAGCTTGGCCTTCTCGGTGATCCGCCGGGCGGCCGAGCGCGGGGTGCGTGACTCGTCCGGGGGAATTCCGAGGTCCCAGGCGGAGTCGATCAGCTCGTCCCAGGCGGCCAGCACCTGGGCGTCGGTGAGCCCGGCCGCCGGGCCGCCGCCCGGCCCGCGCCGACCGCCGGAGCCGAGCCGGCGCCGGCGCAGCGCCGACCGCCAGAGCATCGGCACCAGCAGCAGCGCGATCACCAGCACCACCACGGCGGCACTGCCCAGGACCTGCCCGGACAGCAGCCAGGAGTCCTCGGCGGCACTGCTGACGGCCTTGTTCCTGCCGCCGCACTCACCCAGCTGGCGCTGCTTCGCGTCGCAGTCCTTGCTGTCGGTCGGCGCCGCGACCGGCGCCGAACTCTGCACGGAGGCGGTCGGCTGCTGGGTCGGCGCGGTGGTCGGGGTGGTGGACTGCTCGGTGTAGCGGGGCTGGTTGCCGCGGCTCGGGGTGGGCTCGAAGCGCAGCCAGCCGTAGCCCGAGAAGTACAGCTCGGGCCAGGCGTGGTACATCCGGCCGGTCACCGAGTAGACGTTGCCGCCCTTGGCGTCGCCGGGGGTGAAGCCGACGGCCACCCGGGACGGGATCTTCAGGGTGCGGGCCATCGCCGCCATGGTGGAGGCGAAGTGGACGCAGAAGCCCTTGCGGTCGCGCAGGAAGACCGCGATCGCGTTGCTGCCGGTGCCGCCGTTGACCGCGGTGTCGTACTGGAACTGCGGGCCGGTGAACCAGTTCACCAGCGCCATCGCCCGGTCGTAGTCGTTCGTCGCCTTGGCGGTGACCTCGCGGGCCTGCTGCGCGACGACCGGCGGGAGGTCCTGGGGGAGGCTGGTGTAGTGGTCCCGGATGTCCTGCGGCGCGGTCGACGCGGTGCGCAGCTCGTTCGCGGTGGGCCGCAGGTCCAGGGCGCTGACGTGGTAGCGCAGGCCGCGGATCGCCCGGTCGTTGGTCGGCAGGACGGTGCGGGTGAGCGGGTCGAGCTTCCAGTCGGACCGGTTGGGGACCTGGACGGAGGCGGCCGGGTAGGGCATGGGCAGCCAGCTCTTCTCCAGCCGGTCGCTGATCTGGAAGTCGCCCTCGATCCGGGGGAGGTTGGCGTCCCGCAGGCCCTCGGGGGCGGGGAAGGAGGACGGGAGGTCGTTGACCGTGGTGCTGCCGAGCCGCCAGTTGGTGCCGTCGAACTGGTCCAGCGCCCCGGTGCGCAGGTAGACCTGATCGGCGATCTCGCTGTCCAGGGTGTAGCTGAGCAGCTCGTTGTTGGTGGGCTTGGTGACCGCCGACTCCAGGCTGACCAGCGGGTCGAGGCTGGTGCCCGACCCGATGGAGCTCTTGCCCGAGGACCCGCCCGAGTCGGGGCTCAGCAGGCCGGATTCCCACTGCGGCAGGACGACCGGCAGCAGCAGCGCCGCGACCAGCGCGAGGACGCCGACCTGCCGGCCGCCCGGGCTGACCCGGCCGGAGCTCGTCCCGTCGCGCGAGCCGCCGTGGAAGACCCGGCCCCAGCGGGAGACCCGGTCCTGCCCCTCGGCGAACAGCAGCACCAGGTAGCCGGCCGACGCCAGGGCGAACCAGAGCCAGCTGCCGTGGTCCCCGGAGAGCCCGTTGCCGACCGAGTACAGCGCCAGCAGCGGCAGCCCGGCCAGCGCCGAGCGCCGGTACGTCACCGCGACGGTGTCCACCACGACGGCGACCAGGCCGACCGAGGCGACCAGGATCAGCCGCAGGCCGGGGTTGGGCGGCGCCGGGATGGCGTACACCTGGACGTCGTCCAGGCCGGAGCTGATGACGTGGTCGAGGGCGCGCAGCGAGGACGGCCCGGGCAGCACGCCGCCCAGCAGCGAGCCGGAGCCGGCGAAGCCGATCAGGATCAGCAGGAACAGCACCAGCAGCTGGCCGACCGGCACCGTCCAGCGGTACAGCGGGGCCCGCCGCAGGCCCGCGCCGACCGCCGCGATCACCGCGATCACCAGGAAGGCGTGGGTGACCCAGCTCCTGGTGGTGAGCAGCGGGGTCAGGCAGAGCGACGCGAGGGCGGTGGCCAGCGCCGAGTAGACGGTCAGTTTGGCCCGGGTGGTCACGCGCCGGTCTCTTCTCGGTAGGGGGAGGTCGTCTTGGCGCCGTCGGCGGCCTGCCAGAGGTCCGGGACGGAGTCCCCGGAGCTGACCGGCAGGACGGTCCAGCCGGCCTCGCGCAGCTGCCGGACCCGGTTGCGGAACTCGTCGCCGCCGGTGTTGGGGGCGAGCATCCGCAGGCCCGCCCAGGTGCCGGTGTCGAGGAGGAACGCGACGGCCCCGCCGGTGCGGCCCCGCAGCCGGGCCAGCCGGGCGGTCTGCGCCTCGTCGAGTTCGCCGAGCACGGCGACCAGCAGCCCCTCGCCGCCGGCGCGCAGCGGCTCCTCGGCGCGGGACAGGCCTGCGCCGTCGGACAGGTCGGCCACCGCGAGCGCGTCCAGGATCAGCCCGGAGGCGTCGGCCGCGGTGTTGCCGCCGCCGGCGCCGGGGCCGGGCACCCACTGGCCGGTGTCGGTGAGCAGTTGGGTCTGGTAGCCGCGCTCCAGCAGGTGCACGGCGACCGAGGCGGCGCAGCTCACGGCCCACTCGAAGGAGGAGGCGGGGCCGCTGCCCCGGTGGCCGATCTCCCGGGTGTCCAGCAGGACGGTCGCGCGGGCCCGCTGCGGCTGCTCCTCGCGGCGCACCATCAGTTCGCCGTACCGGGCGGTGGACTTCCAGTGCACCCGGCGCAGGTCGTCGCCGGGCCGGTACTCGCGCAGGATCACGTCGTCGTCGCCGGCCAGCGCCAGGGTGCGGGCACGGCTCTCGCCCTGGCCGCCCCACTCACCGCTCAGCCGCACGTGCGGCAGGGCCTGGACCTGGGGGACGACGGTGAGAACGTCGGAGGCGGAGAAGGAACGGTTCACCTCGCACATCCCGAACGGGTCGGACAGCCGCAGCTGGAGCGGCCCGAGCGGGTAGCGGCCGCGCAGGTCGGAGCGGACCCGGTAGGAGACCTCGCGGTGGCCGCGCGGCTCGACCCGGTCCAGCACGAAGCGCGGGCGCGGCCCGAGCACGTACGGGACCTTGTCCTCCAGGAGCAGCAGCCCGGTGGGCACCCGGGAGACGTTGTCGACCCGCAGGTGGACCCGGGCCTCCTGGCCGGCCACCGCGCGACGCGGACTCAGCCGGCGGCCGCTGGCCACCCGGTAGCGGGTGTTGGCGACCACCAGCGCGGCGGCCAGCGGCAGCGCGGCGAGCAGCACGCCGACGCGCAGCAGCGCGTCCTGGTCGAGCAGGTAGGCGCAGCCGACCGCGGTGACGCCGGCGGCGAGGAAGGAGCGCCCCCGGGTGGTGAGGCCGCGCAGCCCGGCCCGCAGTCCTGACGTCGGGTCGGACGGGGCCACCTCAGCCCCTCCGGCCGGCCGGGCCGCCCTGCGGGCGCGGCAGCGGCAGCCGGGCGACCAGGTCGGTCACGATCTGCTCGGCGGTGCGGCGGCTGAGCTGGGTCTCGGCGGTCGGCATCAGGCGGTGCGCGAGGACGGGCACGGCCAGGCGCTGGATGTCGTCCGGGGTGACGTAGTCGCGCCCGTCGAGCGCGGCGGCGGCGCGGGCGGCCCGGACCAGGTGCAGGGTGGCGCGCGGCGAGGCGCCCAGCCGCAGCTCGTGGCTGGTGCGGGTGGCGCCGACCAGGTCGACGGCGTAGCGGCGGACCGGGTCGGCGATGTGCACGCTGCGCACCAGGTCGACCAGCTTGAGGATGTCGGCGGCGTGCGCGACCGGCTGGAGGTCCTCCAGCGGGCTGGCGCCGGAGTGCACGTCGAGCATCGCGAACTCGGCCTCGGGGCTGGGGTAGCCGATCGAGATCCGGGCCATGAAGCGGTCCCGCTGGGCCTCCGGCAGGGGGTAGGTGCCCTCCATCTCGACCGGGTTCTGGGTGGCCACGACCATGAACGGCGAGGGCAGCTCGTAACTGGTGCCGTCGATGGTGACCTGGCGCTCCTCCATCGACTCCAGCAGCGCGGACTGGGTCTTGGGCGAGGCACGGTTGATCTCGTCGCCGACCACGATCTGCGCGAAGATCGCGCCCGGGCGGAACTCGAAGTCGCGCTGGTGCTGGTCGTAGATGTTGGTGCCGGTGACGTCCGAGGGCAGCAGGTCGGGCGTGAACTGGATGCGGCGGACGGTGCAGTCGACCGAGCGGGCGAGCGCCTTGGCCAGCATGGTCTTGCCGACGCCGGGCACGTCCTCCAGCAGCAGGTGGCCCTCGGCGAGCAGGACGGTCAGGGCGATCCGGACGGCCTCCGGCTTGCCCTCGATCACGCTCTCGATGTTGGCGCGGATCCGGTCCACGACCGCGGCGAGCTCGGGAAGTCCGGCCCGGTGGTACCCGTCCGTCCCCTGGCCGCCCCCCGCAGGACCGCCGAGACCGCCCTGATCGCTGTAGCTCGTCACCCGTATACGCTCCCTGGCACCCTGTGCCCGCCTCACCCCGAGGCCGGACCCCACCCCATGCTTGACGCGGCCTTCCCGGGGGCGGTTCCGTCGGGGATCCGGCGCCGGGACAGCGGCCTGCGGCCTGGCCGCCCCAGGTGGTTCGGGGTCTGACCGGCAGGCGCATTCTCCCCTGACCGGTGACCAGAAGTCACCCTCGGGACGGCCCCGGATGCCCGGACGCCGTTGGCCGGGCGGTGCGCGCTGCGGGGGCGGCGGTGCGGTACGGGGTTCAGTCGATTTCGCGCAGGAGCCCGGTGTGGACGTCGAAGACGAAGCCGCGGACGTCGTCGGTGTGCAGCAGGAAGGGCGAGGTGCGGACCCGCTGCATGGACTGGCGGACGTCGCCGTCGAGGTCGACGAAGGCCTCCACCGCCCACTGCGGGCGCTGGCCGACCTCCAGTTCCAGCTCGCGGCGGAAGTCCTCGGTCAGCCCGAGCAGGCCGCAGCCGGTGTGGTGGATCAGCGCGACCGAGCGGGTGCCGAGGGCGCGCTGACTGATGGTGAGGGAGCGGATGGTGTCGTCGGTGACGACGCCGCCCGCGTTGCGGATGACGTGGGCGTCGCCCAGTTCGAGGCCGAGCGCCGCGAACAGGTCGAGGCGGGCGTCCATGCACGCCACCACGGCGATCTTCTGGACCGGGCGGGCGTCCATGCCGCCGTCCCGGAAGGTCACGGCGTACTCGCGGTTGTCCGTGACGAAGCGGTCGATGATGGCGGGTCGCGGGGAGTCGGCAGCGTCGGTCGGCGTCGGCCGGTCGGGGGTCACTGTCATGGTGGCGACGTTAGTGCGATTCGGGCGTCCGCGGTGGGGAGGAGAGCTACAGATCGGGCCGCTGTGATCGAGCGCATAACCACAACGGGAGGACCGTGGGAGGACCGTTCCAGGCGTTCGGGAGGGTTTGTCCGGGCTGGTCCCGGAGCGCCTGCGGGATGAGTGCGCGGGTGGGGCGCGCGGCCGCTCCCGCGGGCCCCCGGCCGGCACCTCCGCGGGGCCACTTCCACGGCTGCGACCTGCGGTGATCCGTACCGCCGCCCGGGTGGTGCGCCGGAGCGGACCATTGACTGGCGGGGCCCGCGCGATAGAGTTTGCGGCGCAGTGGAGCACACCCGCCGGATCCCGTCAACCGGGCTTTTCCGGCCCGGGTGGCCCGGTTGATGCGGCCCGTGGCCTCCACCCGCTCCGTGCCCACCTGGCGCACCTTCCCCGGCGCCGGGCGGTCACGATCTTCCCCCTGGAGCGGGCGGGGACCACGGGCCGCGTCGTCGCGTCGTGCAGTGGTGGGCGAGAATGGTCGCAGCTCCCGGTCGTCGGGCTGCTCCGCACCTGAGGAAGGGCGCCACCGCGCATGACCACCAACGATCCGGGCCCCAAGCACGTTCCGGTCATGCTGCAGCGGTGCATGGACGCCCTGGCTCCGGCGATCTCGCGCCCCGGGGCGGTGGTGGTGGACGCCACCCTCGGCCTCGGCGGGCACAGCGAGGCGCTGCTGACCCAGTTCCCCGAGGTGCGGCTGGTCGCGGTGGACCGCGACCCGCAGGCGCTGAAGCTCTCCGGCGAGCGGCTGGCGCCCTTCGGCGACCGGGCCACCCTGGTGCACGCCGTCTACGACGAGATCCCCGAGGTGCTGGAGCGCCTGGACATCGACCGGGTGGACGGCGTCCTGTTCGACCTCGGCGTCTCCTCGATGCAGCTGGACGAGGCCGATCGCGGTTTCGCGTACGCGCAGGACGCGCCGCTGGACATGCGGATGGACCAGACCCGGGGGATCAGCGCGGCGGAGGTGCTGAACACCTACAGCCACGGTGCCCTGGCCCGGATCCTCAAGGTCTACGGCGAGGAGCGGTTCGCCGGGAAGATCGCCTCGGTGATCCTCCGGGAGCGGGAGAAGGAACCGTTCACCAACAGCGCGCGTCTGGTCGAGTTGGTGCGGAACGCCATTCCGGCGGCGACCCGCCGGACCGGCGGGAACCCGGCCAAGCGGACGTTCCAGGCGCTGCGGATCGAGGTCAACGGCGAGCTGGAGGTCCTGGACCGGGCGATTCCCGGTGCGCTGGAGGCCCTGGCGATCGGCGGTCGGATGGTCGTGATGTCCTACCAGTCGCTGGAAGACCGGCTGGTAAAGCAGTACTTCGCCGCCGGGTCGAGCAACACCGCGCCGCCGGGGCTGCCGTTCATCCCGGAGGAGCACCAGCCCTGGCTCAAGCTGATCACCCGTGGTGCCGAGCTGGCCACGGAGGAGGAGATCGAGGAGAACCGGCGCGCCGCGCCCGTACGGCTGCGGGTGGCGGAGAGGATCAGGGACCGTAGCAAGCGGGGCTGAAACGTTGGCCCCGGCGGGGTCCGAAGGGCGGAGGAGAGCAGTGGGGCCGGTGGCCGGTGAGGTCCGGGCGGGGCGGGGATCGTTCCCCGGACAGGGCAGGGCGCGGATCACGGTTCGGCCGGGGCGGCGTCCGGTGCGGGGCCGCACGCCGTTCGCGGTGCTCGTGGTGGTGCTGCTCGCGGCGGGGCTGCTCGGGCTGCTGACGCTGAACACGGCGCTCAACGAGGGCTCCTTCGAACTGTCCCGACTGCAGAAGCAGACCACCGTGGCGACCGACGAGCAGCAGGGCCTCCAGCACCAGATCGACCAGAGCTCGGCGCCGGACGCGCTGGCGCGGCGGGCCGCCGAGCTGGGCATGATCCCGGCCGGCGGGATGGCCTTCCTGGACATCCCGAACGGCGGCAAGGTGATCGGCACGCCCGGACCGGCGCAGGACAGCCCGCCGGTCAAGCGTTCCACGGTCGACCCGTGGCCGATGAAGCAGCCGGTGCCGAGCGCCCCGGCGGCTGCGCCCCCGAGCGCACCGAGCCCGGCGGCGACGGCTGGTGACTCCGTGGTCCAGATCAACCCGGCCTCCCCGGCCGCGCCCGTGCCGTCGACCGGAGGTGCGGGCCGATGAGCACGCCACGTCAGCCGTCCGGAGGCTCCGACAGCGGCCGCCGCCAGCCGCCCAAGGGCGCCGCGCCCCGCTCGGCCGCGCCGCGCGGCCAGTCCGCCGGCAAGGCCCAGCCCGCGAAGGGACAGCCGGTCAAGGGACAGCCCGTCAAGGGCCAGCCCATGAAGGGACAGTCCGCGAAGGGGCAGCCGGCCAAGGGCCAGCCCGCCAAGGCCGCCGCCGCCCGTACGCCCCGGGCACCGCAGCAGCGCCGCCCCGAGGGCCGCCCGCCGGCCCGGAGCCAGGCCGCAGTCCGGCCGCGCCGCCCGCTGCGCCCCAAGGCGCTCCGGCTGGCCGAGCCCAAGCGCCGCCTGCGGGTGATCACCGTGGTGATGTCGCTGGTGTTCTCGGTGTTCGCCGGCCGTCTGGTGCAGCTGCAGTTGCTGGACTCCGACGCGCTGGCCGCCGACGCCAACACCAACCGCTACCTGAACATCCCGATCACCGCCGAGCGCGGCTCGATAACGTCCTCCGACGGGGTGGCGCTGGCCGCCACCGTCGACGCGTACGACATCACCGCCGACCCGGCGATGTTCACCCCGGCGGCGACCGGCATCCCGGACGCCCCGGAGCAGGCGGCCGCCCTGCTGGCGCCGATCCTCGGCGTGTCCAAGGACAAGATCGCCGCCGACCTGCACACCCCCAAGACCCGCTACAAGCGGCTCGCCGCCCAGCAGACCCCGGCCGTCAAGAGCCAGATCAGCGACCTCAAGGCGGGCCTGGAGAAGCAGGCCGGCTCGCGGACCTGCCAGGCCCAGAAGCGGCAGCTGACCAAGGCCGCCGACCAGGGCGGACGCACCCGGGTCGACAACGAGTGCGCCAACCCGCTGGCCGGGGTGTTCAACCGGGAGACCCAGAAGCGGATCTACCCCGCCGACGGCCTGGCCGCCAACCTCGTCGGCTTCGTCAACGGCGAGGGCGAGGGCGCCGGCGGCCTGGAGCTCCAGTACCAGAAGCAGCTGGCCGGCAAGGACGGGCACAGCAGCTACGCCCAGGCGGGCGGCCGGCTGGTGCCCACCGCCGGGGGCTCGATGGACCCGGCCGTGCCCGGCACCGACGTGAAGCTGACCATCAACCGGGACATCCAGTGGGCCGCCCAGCGGGCGCTCACCGACCAGGTCGCCAACTCCGGGGCGGAGAAGGGCTACGTCGTCGTCCAGGACGTGAAGACCGGTCAGGTCCTCGCGATGGCCACCGCGCCCGGCTTCAACCCGAACGACCTGAGCACCGCCAAACAGTCCCAGATGGGAAACGCCGCGCTGGTCGACGCGTACGAGCCGGGCAGCACCGCCAAGCTGATGACCCTGGGCGCCGTCCTGGACACCGGCAAGGCCACCTGGGACACCAAGGTCACGGTGCCCTACCCGTTGGTCCGGGCCGGCCAGCAGTTCAAGGACGACGTCGAACACAACACCTGGTACCTGACCCTGGCCGGGGTGCTGGCCAAGTCCTCCAACATCGGCACCATCGAGGCCATGGAGACTCTCGGCGACGGCGACCAGCTGAAGGCCAACCAGGTCCTGGACAGCTACATGCGCAAGTTCGGCGTCGCCCAGCCGACCGGTCTGAACTTCCCCGGGGAGACCGCCGGGAAGCTCAAGAAGCCGGAGGACATGGTCGCCTCGGAGAAGTACAACACCTCCTTCGGCCAGGGCCCGTTGCAGATGAACGCGCTGCAGGCCACCTCGGTGTACTCGACCATCGCCAACGGCGGCGTCCGGGTCGCGCCCAGCATCGTCCAGGGCACCACCAGTCCGGACGGCAAGTACACCGCGACCCCGCCGGGCGAGCAGACCAGGGTGGTCAGCGAAGAGACCGCCAAGACCCTCACCTCGATGCTGGAGTCGGTCGTCGACGACGAGCAGGGCACCGGCGGCAAGGCCGCCATCCCCGGCTACCGGGTCGCCGGCAAGACCGGCACCGCCAACCGGGGGGCCGCCAACGGCGTCGGCTACGACGGCTACACCGCCTCCTTCATCGGCTTCGCCCCCGCCGACGCCCCCCGGTACACCGTCTCCTGCACCCTCCAGGGGCCGGTCAACGGCCACTTCGGCGGCCAGCTGTGCGGACCGGTGTTCAAGCAGGTGATGGAGTTCACCCTGAAGACCATGCAGGTCCCGCCCAGCGGCAGCCAGGCGCCCAACCTGCCCGTCGAGTGGAAGCCGTGAGCGAGTATGAGCAACGAGCGGGTCGGGCCGGACGGCGGCGCGGCGAAGGGCCGGTTTGGCCCTGGACACCCTTCGGCGGATAGCCTTCCCGCCGTGCCGAAACCCGATCAAATCACCGTGAGTCCGCCCCGCCCGGCCGGGACCGCCGCCCTGCCGCTCGCCGAACTGGCCCGCCAGCTGGGCCTCGACCCCGTCGAGGGGGGCCTCGTCAGCGGCGTCACCCACGACTCCCGGGCGGTGCGCCCCGGCGACGTGTACGTGGCCTTCCCCGGCGCCAACCACCACGGCGCGGCCTTCGCGGCCCAGGCCGCGGCGGCGGGCGCGGCGGCGCTGCTCACCGACCCGGCCGGCGCCGAGCTTGCGGCCGGCACCGGCCTGCCGCTGCTGGTCGTCGACCGGCCGCGGGCCCGGATGGGCGAGCTCGCGGCCGCCGTCTACGGCCGCCCCTCCGAGCGGCTGCTGATGATCGGGCTGACCGGCACCAACGGCAAGACCACCACCTCCTACCTGGTCGAGGGCGGCCTGCTCGGTGCCGGGCGCGCCCCCGGGGTGATCGGCACCGTCGAGATGCGGGTCGGCGACGAGCGGATCAAGAGCGAGCGCACCACCCCCGAGGCCACCGACCTGCACGCGATCCTCGGCGTGATGGCCGAGCGCGGCGCGGACGCGGTGACCATGGAGGTCTCCAGCCACGCGCTGGTCTACGGCCGCACCGACGGGGTGACGTACGACGTCTCCCTGTTCAACAACCTCACCCCCGAGCACCTCGACTTCCACCCGGACATGGAGGACTACTTCCAGGCGAAGGCCCGGCTCTTCCAGCCCGGCAAGTCCCGCCACGGCGTGGTCAACGTGGACGACGAGTACGGCCGCCGGCTGGCCGCCGAGGCCAAGATCCCGGTGACCACCTTCTCCGCCACCGGCGCCGTCGAGGCCGACTGGCGGGCCGTGGACGTCCAGCTCGGCCCGGTCGGCTCCACCTTCCGGGTGCTCGGCCCGGACGGCGCCGAGGCCGACGCGGCCGTGCCGCTGCCCGGCCCGTTCAACGTGGCCAACGCGCTCGCCGCGATCACCCTGCTGGTCGCCGCCGGCCTGCCGCTGGAGCGGGCCGTGGCCGGCGTCGCCGCGGTGCCCGGCGTGCCGGGCCGGCTGGAGCGGGTGGACGCCGGACAGGCGTTCGTCGCCGTGGTCGACTACGCGCACAAGCCGGACGCCCTCCAGGCCGTCCTCGGCTCGCTGCGCGAGGTCACCAAGGGCCGGCTGCACGTCGTCGTCGGCTGCGGCGGGGACCGCGACCCGCACAAGCGCGGCCCGATGGGCGCCATCGCCGCCCGGCTCGCCGACACCGCCCTGCTGACCAGCGACAACCCGCGCAGCGAAGACCCGCTGGCGATCCTCGCCAGCATGCTGACCGGCGCCGCCGCGGTGCCCGAGGCCGAGCGCGGGACCGTCCTGGTCGTCCCCGACCGGGCCGAGGCGATCCGGATCGCCGTCGCCCGCGCCCACGCCGGGGACACCGTGCTGGTGGCCGGCAAGGGCCACGAACTTGGCCAGTACGTACGAGACGAGATCCGCCCCTTCGACGACCGGGAGGTGCTGCGCGAATCCATCACGCAGGCCACGGCCGCCTGGGGCGACCGAGGAGTAGAGCAGCAGTGATCGCACTGACCCTCGCCGAGGTGGCCGCCGCAGTCGGGGGCACCCTGGACGGCGCCGACCCCGGCGCCCTGGTGACCGGCCCGGTCGAGGTCGACTCGCGGAAGGTGCGCCCCGGCGGCCTGTTCGCGGCCTTCGTCGGCGAGAACGTGGACGGCCACGACTACGCGTCCGTCGCGGTCGGGGCCGGCGCCGTCGCGGTGCTGGCCGACCGCCCGGTCGGCGTGCCCGCCGTCCTGGTCGACAGTGTGGTGGACGCGCTCGGCAAGCTGGCCCGGGCCGTGGTCGCCCGCGCCGAGGGCACCGCCGTCGTCGCGCTGACCGGCTCGGCCGGCAAGACCAGCACCAAGGACCTGATCGCCCAGCTGCTGCAGCGCCTCGGCGACACGGTCTACCCGCCCGGCTCGCTCAACAACGAGATCGGCCACCCGATGACCGCGCTGCGGGTCGAGGCCGGCACCCGGCACCTGGTGATGGAGATGGGTGCCCGGCACAAGGGCGACATCGAGTACCTCACTTCGATCACCCCGCCCCGGATCGGCCTGGTGCTGAACGTCGGCACCGCGCACGTCGGCGAGTTCGGCTCGCAGGAGGCGATCGCCGAGGCCAAGGGCGAACTCGTCGAGGCGCTGCCCGCCGACGGCGCCGCGATCCTCAACGCCGACGACCGGCTGGTGCGCGCGATGGCCAGCCGTACCAAGGCGAAGGTGGTCCTGTTCGGGGAATCCCCGGCTGCCCACGTCCGGGCGACGGACGTTCGGCTGGACGCCGCCGGACGGCCGTCCTTCACGCTCACCACCCCGGCCGGTTCCGCGCCCGTGCAGCTGCGCCTGTACGGTGAGCACCACGTCTCGAACGCCCTCGCCGCCGCTGCGGTGGCGGTGGAGCTCGGGATGTCCGTCGACGACACCGCGACCGCCCTGGGCGAAGCGGGTGCGCTGTCCCGCTGGCGCATGGAGGTCGTCGACCGGGCCGATGGTGTCACCGTCGTCAACGACGCCTACAACGCGAACCCCGACTCGATGCGGGCCGCGCTGCGGGCGCTGGTCTCGATGGGGGGACGCGGCCCGGAGCGCCGCCGCACCTGGGCGGTGCTCGGCGAGATGCGGGAGCTCGGTGAGGAGAGCCTGGCCGAGCACGACGCCATCGGGCGGCTCGCCGTCCGACTGGACGTCACCAAGCTGGTGGCGGTCGGTGGACGCGAGGCGGCCTGCATGGAACTCGGCGCGAGGAACGAAGGTTCGTGGGGTGAGGAGTCGGTGCTGGTGTCCGACGCGGACGCGGCGGTCGAGCTGCTGCGCAGTCAACTTCGGCCAGGGGATGTGGTCCTGGTGAAGGCGTCCCGTTCGGTGGGGCTGGAGAAGGTGGCCGAGGCCCTCCTCTCGGACGGTGTGGCCGAGTAATGAAGCAGATCCTCTTCTCCGGCATGATCGGCCTGATCCTGTCGCTGGTCGGCACCCCCGCCCTGATCAAGCTGCTCGCCCGGCAGGGCTACGGCCAGTACATCCGCGACGACGGGCCGAAGGCGCACCACAGCAAGAAGGGCACGCCCACCATGGGCGGCATCGCCTTCATCCTGGCGACCCTGATCGCCTACTTCGGGACCAAGGCGATAACGGGCGAGAGCCCGACCGCCTCCGGCCTGCTGGTGCTCTTCCTGACGACCGGTCTGGGCCTGGTCGGCTTCCTGGACGACTACATCAAGGTGGTCAAGCGCCGCTCGCTCGGTCTGCGGGCCAAGGCGAAGCTGGCCGGCCAGTCCATCGTCGGCCTGGCCTTCGCCGTGCTGGCGCTGCAGTTCCAGGACGACCGCGGGCTCACCCCGGCGTCCCAGCACCTGTCCTTCGTGCGGGACTACGGCTGGTCGATCGGCCCCGTGCTGTTCGTCATCTTCGCCTACTTCATGATCGCCGCGACCTCCAACGGCGTGAACCTGACGGACGGTCTGGACGGCCTCGCCACCGGTGCCTCGGTGATGGCCTTCGGCGCCTACACCTTCATCGGCGTCTGGGAGTACGGGCAGAGCTGCGCCTACTCCGTCACCGCGACCGTCAGCTGCTACGACGTCCGCGACCCGCTGGACCTCGCGGTGGTCGCCGCCGCCCTGATGGGCTCCTGCTTCGGCTTCCTCTGGTGGAACACCTCGCCCGCCAAGATCTTCATGGGCGACACCGGCTCGCTCGCCCTCGGCGGCGCCCTGGCCGGTCTGGCGATCTGCTCGCGCACCGAGCTGCTGCTGATCCTGCTCGGCGGCCTCTTCATGATCATCACCTTGTCGGTGATCATCCAGGTCGGCTCGTTCCGGATGACCGGCAAGCGCGTCTTCAAGATGGCGCCACTGCAGCACCACTTCGAACTCAAGGGCTGGAGCGAAGTCCTGGTCGTGGTCCGGTTCTGGATCATCCAGGGACTCTGCGTGGCCGTCGGCCTCGGCCTCTTCTACGCGGGATACCGGACCGGATGACGAACCCTGACTTCGCGAACCTGCCCGTCGTCGTCGCCGGGCTCGGCGTCTCCGGCATCAGCGCCGCGCGCGTCCTGCACGGCCTCGGCGCCCACGTCACCGTGGTGGACGGCGGCAGCGGCGCGGGCCTGACCGCCCGGGCCGCCGAGCTGGAGGCGCTCGGCGTCACCGTCCGCCTCGGCGACGGCGACAGCCTGCCCGAGGGCACCCGGCTGGTCGTCACCTCGCCCGGCTGGGCGCCCGACCGCCCGCTGTTCGCCGCCGCCGCGGCGGCCGGCATCGAGGTCTGGGGCGACGTCGAACTCGCCTGGCGCCTGCGCCGGCCGCTGCCCGCCACCGGCGAGCCCGCCCCCTGGCTGGCCGTCACCGGCACCAACGGCAAGACCACCACCGTCCAGATGCTCGCCTCGATCCTCACCGCCGCCGGCCGGCGCACCGCCGCCGTCGGCAACGTCGGGGTGTCGGTGCTGGACGCGGTCCTCGCCGAGGAGCCGTACGACGTGCTCGCCGTCGAGCTCTCCAGCTACCAGCTGCACTGGGCGCCCTCGCTGCGCCCGCACTCGGCGGTCGTGCTCAACCTGGCCCCCGACCACCTCGACTGGCACGGCTCGATGGAGGCGTACGCCGCCGACAAGGGCCGGATCTACCAGGGCAACACCGTCGCCTGCGTGTACAACCTGGCCGACCCGGCCACCGAGGCGCTGGTCCGCGAGGCCGACGTCGAGGAGGGCTGCCGGGCGATCGGCTTCGGCCTCGGCGCGCCCGCCCTGTCGAACCTCGGCGTGGTGGACGGGCTGCTGGTGGACCGCGCGTTCGTGGCCGACCGGGCCAAGAACGCGGCCGAGCTGGGCGCCGTCGAGGACGTCCACCCGCCGGCCCCGCACAACATCGCCAACGCGCTCGCCGCGGCGGCGCTGGCCCGGGCGTACGGCGTCGAGCCGAAGGCCGTCCGGGAGGGCCTGCGGGCCTTCCGCCCGGACGCCCACCGGATCGCCGAGGTCGGCGTGGTCGGCGAGGTCACCTACATCGACGACTCCAAGGCCACCAACACCCACGCCGCCGCCGCGTCGCTGGCCGCCTACCGGCCGGTCGTCTGGATCGCCGGCGGCCTGGCCAAGGGCGCGACCTTCGACGACCTCGTCCGGGGCGCGGCCGGGCGGCTGCGCGCCGCCGTGCTGATCGGGGAGGACCGCGCGCTGATCCGGGAGGCGCTGGAGCGACACGCTCCGGATGTCCCGGTGATCGAGGCGGCCGAGGGCCAGACTGGCGCGGTGGCGATGGCGGAGGTCGTCCGGACGGCCGCCTCGCTCGCCCGGCCGGGTGACACGGTGCTGCTGGCACCGGCCTGCGCCTCGATGGACATGTTCACCAACTACGGCGAGCGCGGAGACCTCTTCGCCGCCGCGGTCCGGCAGCTGGCGGACCGCGGGGAGTGAGTCGAAGGGCCGTGCCGGGCCGGAGCGGCCCGGCGGCGGGTGAGCCGTGAAGAGAGAGTGAGCGGGGAGTGGCTGGGCAGGGCAGGGCGGGTTCCGGGGCACCGGAGCGGGATGCCGCCGAGCCGTGGCGCGTGATCTCGGCCACCACGACCAAGTACAAGTCGGCCGGACCGCTGGCCCGGGTCCGGGCCTTCCGGTACCGGGTGCGGTACTGGCTGGACCGGCCGCTCACGCCCTACCTGCTCGTCATCGGCACGACGCTGCTGCTGGTGGTGCTCGGTCTGATGATGGTCTTCTCGGCCTCGCAGATCCTCGCTCTGGGCCAGCACCACTCGGCGCAGTACTACTTCCTCAAGCAGCTGATCGCGGCCATCCTCGGCCTGGTCCTGCTGATCGGCTTCGCCTCCGTACCGCTGGCGGTGCTGCGGGTGATCGTCTACCCGGTGATGTTCGGGGTGATCGGCGCGCTCGCGCTGGTCGCCGTGCCCGGCATCGGGGTGCGGATCAACGGCAACCAGAACTGGCTGGACTTCGGCTTCTTCCAGTTCCAGCCCTCGGAGTTCGCCAAGCTCGCGCTGGTGCTCTGGGGCGCCGACCTGCTCGCCCGCAAGCAGAAGGCCGGCACCCTCACCACCTGGAAGCACCTGCTCGTCCCGCTGGTGCCGGGCGCCCTGCTGCTGCTCGCGCTGATCATGCTCGGCGGCGACATGGGCACCTCGATGATCCTGGTGGCGATGCTGTTCGCGCTGCTCTGGATGGTCGGCGCGCCGCTGCGGCTGTTCGTGGCCACCGTCGGGGTGGCCGTGGTCGTCTGCACCGCGCTGGTGATCACCGTCCCGCACCGGGCGGAGCGCCTGGGCTGCATCGGCGTCACCAAGCCCGACCCGGACGGGGCCTGCTTCCAGGCGCTGCACGGCGTCTACTCGTTCGCGCTCGGCGGAGGCTTCGGCACCGGTCTCGGTGCCGGCGTGGAGAAATGGGGCCAGCTGCCCGAGGCGCACACCGACTTCATCTTCGCCGCGACCGGCGAGGAACTGGGCCTGGTGGGGACGCTGTCGGTGATCGGTCTCTTCGCGGCACTAGGCTACGCGGGTATCCGTGTGGCCATCGGTACGAAGGACCCCTTCGTCAGGTACGCCGCGGGAGCCGCCACCACCTGGATCATGGCGCAGGCCATGATCAACCTGGGGTCGGCGCTGGGACTGCTGCCCATCGCGGGCGTCCCGCTCCCGCTGTTCTCCTACGGCGGTTCCGCCATGCTGTCGGCCATGTCCGCGATCGGAGTGCTGCTGTGCCTGGCGCGCAGCACCTCGGGCGCGAAGGCGGCGCTGGCCGCCCGGAGCAAGAACTCCCGGATCAGGAGACGACTGGCCCGGGTGCTGCCACGACGACGAACCACAGCGCGCCCGGCCCCGGGGCCGGCACGCAGGGAGCGGTGAATTTCGGTGCATGTCGTACTCGCCGGCGGGGGGACCGCCGGTCACATCGAGCCGGCGCTGGCCCTCGCGGACGCCCTCCGCAGGCACGACCCGTCCATCGGGATCACCGCCCTGGGAACCGAGCGCGGACTGGAGACCCGGCTGGTGCCGGAACGCGGCTACCAGCTGGAGCTGATTCCGGCCGTCCCGCTGCCCCGCAAGCCCACCCCCGAGCTGATCACCGTCCCCGGCCGGCTGCGCGGCACCGTCCGGGCCGCCCAGGAGATCATCGAGCGGGTCAACGCGGACGCCGTGGTCGGCTTCGGCGGCTACGTCGCGATGCCCGCCTACCTGGCCGCCAAGCGGGCCGGGGTGCCGATCGTGGTGCACGAGGCGAACGCCCGTCCGGGCCTGGCCAACAAGATCGGCGCCCGCTACACGGACTTCGTCGCGGTCTCCACGCCGGACAGCAAGCTGCGCGACTCCCGGTACATCGGCATCCCGCTGCGCCGGACCATCGCCACCCTGGACCGGGGCGCCGCCAGGCCGGAGGCCCGGCACTACTTCGGCCTCGACCAGCGGCTGCCCACGCTGCTGGTCTCCGGCGGCTCCCAGGGCGCGCGCCGGCTCAACGAGGTGGTCACCGCGATCGCCCCGCGGCTCCAGCAGTACGGCGTGCAGATCCTGCACGCCGTCGGCCCGAAGAACGAGCTGCCGCAGGTCGAGGACATCCCCGGGATGCCGCCGTACCGCGCGGTGCCGTACGTCGACCGGATGGACTTCGCCTACGCGGCGGCGGACCTGATGCTCTGCCGGGCCGGCGCCATGACCGTCGCCGAGCTGGCCGCCGTCGGGCTGCCCGCCGCGTTCGTCCCGCTGCCGATCGGCAACGGCGAGCAGCGGCTGAACGCCCAGCCGATGGTCAAGGCCGGTGGCGGCCTGCTGGTGGACGACGCCGAGCTGACCCCGGAGTGGGTGCTGCAGAACGTGCTGCCGGTGCTCACCGATCCGCAGCGGCTGTGGGACATGAGCCGGGCCGCCGCCGAGTTCGGCCGCCGGGACGCCGACGACCTGCTGGTCGGCATGGTCTACGAGGCGATCCAGGCCTCCCGCGGCGGTCGCCGCCGTGGCTGACGGCCGGCTCGCCGACCCGTTGGAGGAAGAGCTGGAGGCCGAGGAGTCCGCTCCTCGGCTCCGGCTCTCCCGGCGGGGCATCGTGGTGCTGAGCGTGCTCGGCGCCGCGGTGCTGGGCGTGCTGGCCTGGGTGGTGTTCTTCTCCTCGGTGCTGGACGTGCGCGAGGTCGCGGTCCAGGGGCCGAAGGACGAGAAGCTGACGGCGGACCAGGTCCGCGAGGCGATCGGCGGGATCGGTGACGGCCCGCTGGCCAGAGTGGACCTGGACGCCGTCCAGCGCCGGGTGGAGGCGATCCCCCGGGTGGCGAAGGCCGAGGTGTGGCGGGGCTGGCCGCACACCCTGCGGGTGAAGGTCGTCCAGCGTACGGCGGTGGCCGCCGTCAAGGGGGAGGACGGCCAGTTCACCCAGGTGGACGCCTCCGGCGTGAGCTTCGCCACCGAGGCGGCCCCGCCGGAGGGGGTGCCGGTGGTGGAGCTGCGGCTCAGTCAGCAGGCGAAGGACGCGGACGGGGTGATCTCCCGTTCGCAGCTGGTTCAGGGCGCGGTGTCGGTGGCCGCCGGACTGCCGCCGGAGGTGGCGAAGCGGGCCGGAGCGGTGCTGGTGCACTCGTACGACGATATTCAGCTGCAGCTCAGCGGGGGTGCGACGGTGCGCTGGGGGAGCCCGGAGCAGACCGATCGCAAGGCCCGGGCACTGGTCGCGTTGATGGCTCAGAAGGGCTCGAACTTCGACGTGAGTGCGCCGGAGGCGCCGGCGGTGTCGGGATGATCCGGTAGGTTCTGTGCCTGAGGGAGGGGTTGACGCTGTGAAGTGTCGGCCCGACCCTTGGTGGTCACCCCGGTTTCATGTGCCGGCCGATGATCACATAGGCTCAAAAGAAAAGGGGAAGCTCGGCGTGTTCGTTGAAACACGTGCCTGGAGCCACCTAGTGTCCTGTGTCACCAGACTGTGCCCCCTGGTGATGTGACGGAGGCACAGGACTAACCCTAAAGGTCAAGTTTAGGGTTGGGGTCGGCGGTCGGCATTTCGGACATTCAGTCAGAAACCAGGCTCCCTACCCATCGACATCCGTCGGTACGATCCCCCGTCGGGTCGGGCCGACCCGGAAATTCGAGGCGAGAGGCCTTCGACGTGGCAGCACCGCAGAACTACCTCGCAGTCATCAAGGTCGTCGGAATCGGCGGCGGTGGTGTCAACGCCATCAACCGGATGATCGAGGTCGGTCTCAAGGGCGTCGAGTTCATCGCGATCAACACCGATGCGCAGGCCCTCCTGATGAGCGACGCCGACGTCAAGCTCGATGTGGGCCGTGAACTCACCCGGGGCCTCGGCGCCGGCGCCAACCCCGAGGTCGGCCGCAAGGCCGCCGAGGACCACCGCGAGGAGATCGAGGAGGTCCTCAAGGGGGCCGACATGGTCTTCGTCACCGCGGGTGAGGGAGGTGGCACGGGCACCGGTGGCGCGCCCGTGGTCGCCAACATCGCCCGTTCGCTCGGCGCCCTGACCATCGGCGTGGTCACCCGCCCCTTCACCTTCGAGGGCCGCCGCCGCGCCAACCAGGCCGAGGACGGCATCGCGAGCCTGCGCGAAGAGGTCGACACCCTCATCGTGATCCCCAACGACCGGCTGCTGTCCATCTCGGACCGCCAGGTCAGCGTGCTCGACGCGTTCCGCTCGGCCGACCAGGTCCTGCTCTCCGGTGTCCAGGGCATCACCGACCTGATCACCACCCCCGGCCTGATCAACCTCGACTTCGCCGACGTCAAGTCCGTCATGTCGGAGGCCGGTTCGGCGCTCATGGGCATCGGTTCGGCCCGCGGCGAGGACCGCGCCAAGGCGGCCGCCGTGATGGCGATCTCCTCGCCGCTGCTGGAGGCCTCGATCGACGGCGCCCGCGGCGTGCTGCTCTCCATCTCGGGCGGCTCCGACCTCGGCCTGTTCGAGATCAACGAGTCGGCCCAGCTGGTCAGCGAGGCCGCGCACCCCGAGGCCAACATCATCTTCGGCGCGGTCATCGACGACGCGCTCGGCGACGAGGTCCGGGTCACCGTCATCGCGGCCGGCTTCGACGGCGGGCAGCCGCCGGCGATCGTCCGCGACCCGGTGGTCAAGGCCACCCCCGCCGCCGCGGCCACGCCGCCGGCCGCCCCGGAGCGCCCGGCCACCCGGCCGTCCTACGGGAGCATCGGCTCGGTGACGTCCCGTTCGGAGGGGGAGACCCACGCCTCTCCGCGCGCCACCGAGACCGTGACCGCCGCCCCGGTGCCGCCGCAGGTGCAGCCGGTCCGGCAGCCGTTCGTCGAGAGCCCGGCGGAGGAGCTCGACGTCCCGGATTTCCTTAAGTGATCGATCACGCCGTACGCGCGGGTGCTCACTTCGCCTTCACCGACAGGTGGGGCGGGGTGAGCACTTCGCCGTACGGGGAGCTCAACCTCGGCGGGGCGGTGGGGGACGACCCGGAGACCGTCCGGGAGAACCGGGCGATCGCCGCCGGGGAGCTCGGGCTCGACCCGGCCGACGTGGTCTGGATGAACCAGGTGCACGGCGCGCAGGTCGCCGTGGTGACGCAGCGCCAGTCGCCGGGGGACGCCCCCACGGTGGACGCGGTGGTCACCGACCGGCCGCTCGCGCTCGCCGTCCTGACCGCCGACTGCACTCCGGTGCTGCTGGCCGACCCGGTGGCGGGCGTGGTGGGCGCGGCCCACGCGGGCCGGCCCGGGCTGGCGGCCGGGGTGGTGCCCGCGGTCGTGCGGGCGATGGTCGAACTGGGGGCCGAGCCCGGCCGGATCGCCGCGGCCACCGGCCCGGCGGTCTGCGGCCGGTGCTACGAGGTGCCGGCCGCTCTGCGGGCTGAGGTCGCCGCGGTGGTGCCCGCCGCGTTCGCCGAGACCTCCTGGGGAACACCGGCACTGGACGTGGCCGAGGGGGTCGCGGCCCAGCTGGCCGCCGTCGGGGTCACCGAGGTGGTGCGGTCACCGGTCTGCACCCTCGAATCCGCGGATCACTACTCCTATCGCCGCGAGCAGCGCACCGGCCGGCTCGCGAGCTACGTCTGGTTGGGCTCTGATCATTGATGACGAACGACATCTACGGACCGTTCCCGGGGAGTCGCGGCGGCCTTCCCGACCAGAGCTGGCTGGAGACCCTGACGGAGGGGCAGCGGGCCCGGTACGAGGAGCTGGGAACCAACCTCGACGTGGTCGAGCGGCGGATCGCCGACGCCTGTGCGGCCGCCGGACGGCCGCGCGACGAGGTCACCCTGGTCGTCGTCACCAAGACCTACCCCGCCGAGGACACCGCGCTGCTGGCCGGACTGGGTGTGACGGATGTCGCGGAGAACCGCGACCAGGACGCCGCACCCAAGGCAGAGCAGTGCAGAAACCTTCCTCTTGACTGGCACTTCGTCGGACAGCTGCAGACCAACAAGGTCCGCTCGGTGGTCCGGTACGCGAACCACGTGCACTCGGTGGACCGGCTGCGGCTGGTCGGGTCGCTCTCCGCGGCGGTGCTCAAGTCCGAGCGCCCGGAGCTGGGTTGCCTGGTGCAGGTGGCTCTGGACAAGGAGCACGGCGAGGGGGCCCACCGGGCCGGAGTCGCCCCGGAGGATGTCGCGGAACTCACGGACGCGATCGCCGACACGCCCGGCCTGCGGCTGGACGGTGTGATGACCGTCGCTCCGCTGGCCGGTCCGCTCGCCGGGGACCCGCTCCGTGCCTTCGAGCGGCTGACGGAAATCGCAACCGCAGTACGCACGACCCATCCTGCTGCCACCATGGTCTCCGCAGGGATGAGCGGTGACCTTGAGCAGGCGATTGCCGCCGGGGCGACACATGTGCGCGTCGGAACGGCGGTACTCGGAGTGAGGTCACCCCTCAGGTAACGTCACCGGGTAGTAGATCAGACTGCAGGACAAAATAGGACAGAATCTAGCAGCTCCTCGGAGCGCTAGCGAACCGTGGATCGCAGCTCCGCGGCCCCCACCCCAAGAACTCTGACCGGCCGTCGGCCTGACGGGCCGTCGTGGGTGGACCGCGGAATCCGCAGGCAGGGCCGCACGGCCTGGCCGCCGGGACGGAGCCGGTCCGCACGGAGCGAGCAGAGCGAGCGACCATCGGAAGGTGCGCGTTTCGCGAAGCCGCCACCGAGCGCCAGCGAGGTGGCTATGAGCGGAGGAGACAGGAGCATGGCCGGCGCAATGCGCAAGATGGCGGTCTACCTCGGCCTCGTGGAGGACGAGACGTACGACGGTCAGGGGTACGACCCTGACGACGACTACGACGCGGACCCCGAGCCGATTCGAACGGGACAGCGGACCGAGGACATCCCCCGGCCGGCCGCCGCGCCCGCCCCGGTCTCCTCGATCACTCCGCAGCCGGTCCCGGCCGCGGTGCCGATCCGGCAGGAGACCCCGAGGATGGCCCCAGTGTCGTCCATCACACCCGAACGCCGCCACAACCTGGAGAAGAGCGCCCCGGTGATCATGCCCAAGGTAGTGAACGAACGAGAGCCCTACCGCATCACCACGCTGCACCCGCGGACCTACAACGAGGCCCGTACCATCGGGGAACAGTTCCGTGGCGGGACCCCCGTGATCATGAATCTGACCGAGATGGACGACACCGACGCGAAGCGACTCGTAGACTTCGCCGCTGGACTCGTCTTCGGTCTGCACGGCAGTATCGAGCGCGTGACACAGAAGGTGTTCCTGCTGTCGCCTGCTAACGTCGATGTCACGGCGGAGGACAAGGCACGGATCGCCGAGGGTGGGTTCTTCAACCAGAGCTGACCCGGCCACGACTTTACGTGTGGATCTGATCAACAGTGGATTAGCGACAGGTGACGAGCGGCGGGCCCAAGGGCCCGGGACCGGGGAGAGGGAAACGCGATGGACATCGTGTGGGCGGTGATCTACTACGCCCTGACCGTCTTCCTGGTGTTCCTGCTCGTGCGACTGGTCATGGACTGGGTCTTCCAGTTCGCGCGTTCGTGGCGGCCCGGCAAGGTCATGGTCCTGGTCCTGGAGGCCACGTACACTGTCACGGATCCGCCGCTCAAGCTTCTTCGGCGGTTCATTCCGCCGTTGCGTTTCGGGGGCGTGGCGCTCGACCTGTCCTTCTTCGTACTGATGATCATTGTGTATGTCCTGATCTCGCTTGTGCGGCCCTAGTCGTAGGTGAGCGATGCGACAGGATGCCGGTGTGCCGACGATCACGTTGAGGTGAAGAGATGCCATTGACCCCCGAGGACGTTCGGAACAAGCAGTTCACGACCGTCCGCCTGCGCGAAGGCTATGACGAGGACGAGGTCGATGCCTTCCTCGACGAGGTCGAAGGAGAGCTGACCCGCCTGCTTCGCGAGAACGAGGACCTGCGCGCCAAGCTGGCCGCCGCGACTCGCGCCGCCGCGCAGAACCAGGCGAACATGCGGAAGGAGCCGCCGCAGGACGCCCGTTCCGGCGCTCCCGTTCCGGCCGCCATATCCGGCCCGCCGGTTCCCGGCCAGCAGGGCCCCGGTCCGCAGCAGCAGCAGATGGGCCCCGGCGGTCCGCAGCAGCAGATGGGCGGCCCGCAGCAGCAGATGGGCAACCAGCCGCTCGGCCTGCCCTCCGGCGCCCCGCAGCTCCCCGCCGGCCCCCAGCAGATGGGCGGCCCGCAGCAGCAGATGAACCAGACCATGGGCGGCCAGCAGCAGCTGGTCCAGCCGATGGGCGGTCAGATGCTCCAGCCCATGGGCGGCCCCGGTGGCCCGCAGCAGATGGGCAACCCGATGGGCCAGGGCATGGGCCAGCAGCAGCAGATGCAGCCGATGGGCGGCCCCATGGGCGGCCCGCAGCAGCAGCAGATGGGCGGCCCGCTCGGCGCCCCGATGCAGCAGCAGGGCCCCGGTGGCGACAGTGCCGCCCGCGTCCTGGCGCTCGCTCAGCAGACCGCCGACCAGGCGATCTCGGAGGCCCGTTCCGAGGCCAACAAGATCGTCGGCGAGGCCCGCAGCCGCGCCGAGGGCCTGGAGCGCGACGCCCGTGCCAAGGCCGACGCCCTGGAGCGGGACGCGCAGGAGAAGCACCGCGTCGCGATGGGCTCGCTGGAGTCCGCGCGCGCCACGCTGGAGCGCAAGGTCGAGGACCTGCGGGCGTTCGAGCGCGAGTACCGGACGCGCCTGAAGTCGTACCTGGAGACCCAGCTGCGCCAGCTGGAGTCGCAGGCCGACGACTCGCTCGCCCCGCCGCGGATCCCCGCCACCGCGTCGCTGCCGCCGGCGGCCTCGTCGATGGCTCCGGCCGGTGCCGGTGCGATGAGCGGTGCCCCGGCCTTCGGTGGCAACCAGCCGGCCTTCGGTGGCAACGCACCGTCGTTCGGCGGGCAGAACTCCTTCGGCGGCAACCCGCCGGCGCCGAGCTTCGGCGGCCAGGCGTCCGGTGGCAACACCGGCGCGCCGCAGATGCAGCCGGCCGGGATGACGCAGCCGATGGCGGCCGTCCGCCCGCAGCCTCCGCAGCCGATGCAGCAGGCGCCGGCGCCGATGCGGGGCTTCCTGATCGACGAGGACGGCGACAACTGAGGTTGTAGCACGGCCTTTTGAGAGCGCCCCCTGTTCGACCCGCGGGTCGAACAGGGGGCGCTCTGCTGTGATACGGGCGCGCGCGGGGTGGTGACGTCGCTTCAGGGGCGCGCGGGTACGGCGAAGCCGCCGTCGCCCCGGGCGGGGTGACGGCGGCTTCGGAGTCGGTCAGGCCTTGCGGAGCTGAAAGGCGAGGCCGAGGGCTTCGTCGGCGAAGGTCTCGGAGTCCCAGTCGGCCGTGCCGGCGGCGAAGTCGGTGGCCAGGACCTCCTCGGCGACGAGGGGGCCGTGCTCGGCGATGGCCTCGGCGGTCTCCTCGGTGGTGGCCCGCCAGCGCAGGACGATCCGGTCGGCGACGTCGAGGCCGGAGTTCTTGCGGGCCTCCTGGATCTGGCGGATGGCGTCGCGGGCGACGCCGAGCCGCTTGAGCTCCGGGGTGATGGCCAGGTCGAGGGCGACGGTGGCGCCGGACTCGTTGGCGACGGCCCAGCCCTCGCGCGGAGTCTCGGTGATGATCACCTCGTCCGGGGAGAGGGTGACCGGCTCGCCGTTCAGCTCGACCGAGGTCTCGCCGTCGGCGCGCAGTTCGGCGGCCAGGCGGGCGGCGTCGGTGGCGGCGACCGCCTTGGCGACGTCCTGCACGCCCTTGCCGAACCGCTTGCCCAGGGCGCGGAAGTTGGCCTTGGCGCTGGTGTCGACGAGCGAGCCGCCGACCTCGGCGAGCGACTCCAGGGTGGAGACGTTGAGCTCCTCGGCGATCTGCGCGCGCAGGTCGGCGGGCAGCTCGTCCCAGCCCTGGGCGGCGATCAGCGCGCGGGACAGCGGCTGACGGGTCTTCACGCCGGACTCGGCGCGGGTGGCCCGGCCGAGCTCCACCAGGCGGCGGACCAGTGCCATGTGCCGGGAGAGGTCGGTGTCGATCAGCGACTCGTCCGCCTGCGGCCAGGTGGCCAGGTGGACCGAGGCCGGGGCGTCCGCGGCGACCGGGACGACCAGGTCCTGCCAGACCTGCTCGGTGATGAACGGGGTCATCGGGGCCATCAGGCGGGTGACCGTCTCCAGCGCCTCGTGCAGGGTGGCGAGCGCGGCCGCGTCGCCCTGCCAGAAGCGGCGGCGGCCGCGGCGGACGTACCAGTTGGACAGGTCGTCGACGAAGCCGGACAGCAGCTTGCCGGCGCGCTGGGTGTCGTACGCCTCGAAGGCGGCGTCGACCTCGCGGACCAGGGTGTTCAGCTCGGAGAGCACCCAGCGGTCCAGCTGCGGGCGGTCGGCCGGGGCCGGATCGGCCGCCGAGGGGGACCAGTCGGCGGTGCGGGCGTACAGGGCCTGGAAGGCGACGGTGTTCCAGTAGGTGAGGAGGGTCTTGCGGACCACCTCCTGGATGGTGCCGTGGCCGACCCGGCGGGCCGACCAGGGGGAGCCGCCGGCGGCCATGAACCAGCGGACGGCGTCGGCGCCGTGCTGGTCCATCAGCGGGATCGGCTGCAGGATGTTGCCCAGGTGCTTGGACATCTTGCGGCCGTCCTCGGCCAGGATGTGGCCCAGGCAGACGACGTTCTCGTAGCTGTTCTTGTCGAACACCAGGGTGCCGACCGCCATCAGCGTGTAGAACCAGCCACGGGTCTGGTCGATCGCCTCGGAGATGAACTGCGCCGGGTAGCGCTTCTCGAACAGCTCCTTGTTCTGGTACGGGTAGCCGTACTGGGCGAAGGGCATCGAGCCCGAGTCGTACCAGGCGTCGATGACCTCGGGGACCCGGGTCGAGGCGCCGCCGCACTCGCGGCAGGCGAAGGTCACGTCGTCGATGTACGGGCGGTGCGGGTCGAGCTCGCTCTGGTCGGTGCCGGTGAGCTCGGAGAGCTCGGCCAGCGAGCCGACGCAGGTGAGGTGGCCCTCCTCGCAGCGCCAGATCGGCAGCGGGGTGCCCCAGTAGCGGTTACGGCTGAGCGCCCAGTCGACGTTGTTGTTCAGCCAGTCGCCGAAGCGGCCGTGCTTCACGTTCTCCGGGTACCAGTTGGTGGCCTCGTTCTCCCGGATCAGGGCGTCCTTGACCGCGGTGGTGCGGATGTACCAGGACGGCTGCGCGTAGTAGAGCAGCGCGGTGTGGCAGCGCCAGCAGTGCGGGTAGCTGTGCTCGTACGGGAGGTGGCGGAAGAGCAGGCCGCGCTCCTTGAGGTCCGCGACCAGGGCCTCGTCGGCCTTCTTGAAGAACTGGCCGCCGACCAGCGGGACCGCGGGGGCGAAGGTGCCGTCGGCGAGCACCGGGTTGACCACCGGCAGGCCGTACCTGCGGCAGGTCGCGAGGTCGTCCGCGCCGAAGGCGGGCGACTGGTGGACGATGCCGGTGCCGTCCTCGGTGGTGACGTAGTCGGCGTTGAGGACGTAGTGCGCGTTCTCGATCTCGACCAGGTCGAACGGGCGGCGGTAGGCCCAGCGCTCCATCTCGGCGCCGGTGAAGGACTCGCCGGTGGCCTCCCAGCCCTCGCCGAGGGCCTTGGCGAGCAGCGGCTCGGCGACGACCAGCTTCTCCTCGCCGTCGGTGGCCACCACGTAGGTGACCTCCGGGTGGACGGCGGCGGCGGTGTTGGAGACCAGGGTCCACGGGGTGGTGGTCCAGACCAGCAGCGCGGCCTGGCCGGCCAGCGGGCCGCTGGTCAGCGGGAAGCGGACGAAGACCGAGGGGTCGACGACGGTCTCGTAGCCCTGGGCCAGCTCGTGGTCGGACAGGCCGGTGCCGCAGCGCGGGCACCAGGGGGCGACCCGGTGGTCCTGGGCCAGCAGGCCCTTGTCGAAGATCTGCTTGAGCGACCACCAGACGGACTGGACGTACGACGGGTCCATCGTCCGGTAGGCCTCGTCGAGGTCGACCCAGTACCCCATGCGGGTGGTCAGCTCGGTGAAGGCGTCGGTGTGGCGGGTCACCGACTCGCGGCACTTGGCGTTGAACTCGGCGATGCCGTACGCCTCGATGTCCTGCTTGCCGGAGAAGCCCAGCTCCTTCTCGACGGCGAGCTCGACCGGGAGGCCGTGGCAGTCCCAGCCGGCCTTGCGGGCGACGTGGTAGCCCTTCATCGTCCGGAAGCGGGGGAAGACGTCCTTGAAGACGCGGGCCTCGATGTGGTGGGCGCCGGGCATGCCGTTGGCGGTCGGCGGGCCCTCGTAGAAGACCCACTCGGGGCGGCCCTCGGACTGCTCCAGGCTGCGCTGGAAGATCTTGTTGTCCTGCCAGAACGACAGGATCCGGTGTTCGAGGGCGGGCAGGTCCACCTGTGCGGGGACGGAGTTGTAGGTGCTCATCGCGGGCGTCATACCTCCGGCGGATGTGAACGGGATCCGACGGAGGGACGAGACGGCGAGCCGCCCCGCGGTACCACCCTCCTTGGCCGCGGTGCTGCTGCGGCCCTCTTGTTTGGGCTTGCTGCCGGGTCTAGTGGGCCGGCCCGCGCGGTGGCGGGCGGCCGTTCTTCCGGCGGCTCCGGGGTGATCTTCCCGCCGTGCACACCCCCGGGCTCGCACCGTCCCCGGGTCGCTGGTGGCTGCGTACGTCGGTACTCGTCCCATCTGCGCCTTGCAGGGCCAGTGTATCGGCCGGGCGAGTCGGTTTGTCCAAATCGTTTTTCCCCGCGGTGGACGGCCGGGGCGCTCCGGGGCCGGCGGCGGCGGCGGTTAGGCGGGGGTGATCTGGGCACAAGTCTGGTCAGCGCGCGGGGCGTGGCGGCTGGGGCGGCTGCCTGGGTGGGATCATCATGGGGCGTCGGAATGTCATGTTGTGACCGGTTTTGATCGGGATTATCGTTCCGGCACTGGAGGCCGCCGGGAACCGGCGGCTCGATTCGTTCGTAGATGGGGTCGAAGCCATGGCTGAGAAGGCAACCGGCGCGGGTACCGCCACCAAGCGGGCACGCAAGGCCGTGGCGGCCGATCCAGGGGAGGGGACCGTGACCACTACCGCACGGCAGAAGAGCAGCACCGACACCGTCACCGTGCCGCGCGGCGCCGAGTCGGTGGACCCGGCCACGCTGCCGGTCCGGCCCGGCGAGGACCCGTGGACCACCGACGAGGTCCACGAGCTGCACACCGAGCTGATCAGCGAGCTGGAGCGGCTGCAGAACGAGATCGACGCCGCCGAGGCGGCCATCTCCGGCCTGATGCGTGACTCCAACGACGGAGCCGGTGACGACCAGGTGGACGCCGGTACGAAGAACATCTCGCGGGAGAGCGAGCTCGCGCTCGCCAACAACGCCCGGGACAGCCTCGCCCAGACCGAGCGGGCCCTGACCAGGCTGGAGGGCGTCGGCTTCGGCACCTGCGAGTCCTGCGGGCAGGCCATCGGGAAGGCCCGGATGCAGGCCTTCCCCCGGGCCACGCTCTGCGTGCAGTGCAAGGCCAAGCAGGAACGCCGCTGACGCGGCCGACCGGGGCGGCGCAGGGGGTCGGGCTTGCCGTACGCTCGACCCCGTAACGTCGCCTGAATCCTGGGACACGTCCGGTTCGGAGGTGTCCGGTACGGCGACCACGGGCCCACCCTCCCCCACCTCCAACCGGGGGAGCTCCACCGGCAGCGGAGCGGATCATCAGTACGCAAGGTTCCCCCCAGACGCGGGACGACGCCGTCCCGACCCCCGCCGAAGCCGTGGAGGTGGCCGTGGCCGAGTCCACCGAGCCCGCGGAGCCTGCCGAGCCCGCCGAGGCGACCGCCCCGGCCGCGGCGGAGGCGCCGAAGGGCCGTCGGCGGATCGGCGTGCTGATGGTCGTCGCGCTGCTCGCCTTCCTGATCGACCTCGGCAGCAAGCTGCTGGTCGTGGCCCGGCTGGAGAACCACGCGGCGATCAAGGTGATCGGGGACGTCGTCACCTTCCAGGTCATCCGCAACTCCGGCGCCGCCTTCGGCATGGGGCAGGCGCTGACCGTCGTCTTCACGATGATCGCCTCGGCCGTCATCGTGGTGATCTGGCGGATCGCCCGCCGGCTGTACAGCCTGCCCTGGGCGATCGCGCTCGGGCTGCTGCTCGGCGGGGCCCTGGGCAACCTCACCGACCGGCTGTTCCGCTCGCCGGGCGTCTTCCGCGGGCACGTCGTCGACTTCATCTCCGTCCAGCACTTCGCGGTCTTCAACCTCGCCGACTCGGCGATCGTCTGCGGCGGAATCCTCGTCGTGCTGCTCTCCTTCCGGGGCAGCAACCCGGACGGCACCGTCCACCAGCAGGGCGGCAAGACCGAGTAGCAGGGGCCCCGGGCGGTCGGGCGGGCGGCGGAGGGCCGCGGTTCCGGCATACTCGTACGGGTGAGTACCGCAGCGCAGATCCGCAGCCTCCCCGTACCCGACGGCCTGGAGGGCGAGCGCCTCGACGCCGCCCTCGCCCGGATGTTCGGCTTCTCCCGGACGAAGGCCGCCGAGTTGGCCGCCGACGGCAAGGTGACGCTCGACGGCGCCGTGGCCGGAAAGTCGGACCGGGTGACCGCCGGCTCCTGGCTGGAGGTCGAGATCCCGGCCCCCGCCGCCCCCGTGCGGATCGTCGCCGAGCCGGTCGAGGGCATGCGGATCATCCACGACGACGAGGACATCGTGCTCGTCGACAAGCCGGTCGGCGTCGCCGCCCACCCCAGCCCCGGCTGGACCGGCACCACCGTCATCGGCGGGCTCGCCGCGGCCGGCTACCGGATCTCCACCTCCGGCGCCGCCGAGCGCCAGGGCGTCGTGCACCGGCTGGACGTCGGCACCTCCGGGCTGATGGTCGTCGCCAAGTCCGAGCGCGCGTACACCGACCTCAAGCGTCAGTTCCACGACCGGATCACCGAGAAGCGCTACCACGCCCTCGTGCAGGGGCACCCGGACCCGCTGAGCGGCACCGTGGACGCGCCGATCGGGCGGCACCCCAGCTCGGACTGGAAGTGGGCCGTGACCAAGGACGGCAAGCCGTCCGTCACCCACTACGACCTGATCGAGGCCTACCGCTCGGCCTCGCTGCTCGACATCAAGCTGGAGACCGGGCGCACCCACCAGATCCGGGTCCACATGTCCGCGCTGCGCCACCCCTGCGTGGGCGACCTGACCTACGGCGCCGACCCGACGCTGGCCAAGCGGCTCGGGCTGACCCGGCAGTGGCTGCACGCCGTGTCGCTCGGCTTCGAGCACCCGGCGGACGGGCAGTGGGTCGAGTTCTCCAGCGAGTACTCGCCCGACCTGCGCAAGGCGCTCGACATCATCTCGTCGGAGAGCTGAGATGACGGCGGCCATCCGGACCGCGGCGGGCGCCGCGGACCTGGCGCTGGTGCGGGACGTGCGGCGCGAGGTGTTCATCGTCGAGCAGAACGTGCCGGAGGAGCTGGAGTACGACGAGTACGACGCGACCTCGGTGCACCTGCTGGCCGTGGCGGCGGACGGGACCGCGCTCGGGACCGGACGGCTGATCTTCGGAGAGCAGGCGCTGAAGCTCACCGGCGGTGTCGGCGGCCGGGTGCTGCTCGGACGCCTCGCGGTGGTGTCGGCGGCCCGGGGGACCGGGCTCGGGGCCCGGCTGGTGCGGGCGATCGAGGCGGCCGGGTTCGACCGCGGGGCCGTCGAGGTGGAACTGCACGCGCAGGTGGGGGCGCTGGGGTTCTACGAGCGGCTGGGGTACACGGCCGAGGGCCCGGTGTACGAGGACGCGGGGATACCGCATCGGACGATGACGCGGGTGCTGTAGGGCACCTCCGGTGGATCCCCGTACCCCTGGTGGGGTGCGGGGATCTTCGTCCTCCCGCGGCGTACCAGGGCGCAACGGGGTGAACGGGGCGGAAGCGGGGGCTTCGGCGGTGGCCTTATCGGACGCCTACCCGGGGGGCGGATACGATCAGCCCCCATGGAGTTCGGTGGGGCGTGGCGCCGGTGGCGCAGCCGGGGTACGACGGTGCGGCGCAGGGTGGTGGCCGGTGCGGCGGCCCTGGTGGTGGTGGCCGGGGTCGGCACGGCGACGGTGGCGTCCGGCGGTGAGCCGGCGGTCCATCAGGAGGACCGTTTCCTCGCCATGCCGGAGACCCCCGGCAGTGACCAGCAGGTCCAGGTGGACACCTCCTTCTTCACCACCGGCAGCACCCCGCGCCCGGCGGTCCTGCTCGCGCACGGCTTCGGCGGGTCCAAGGACGGCGAACGCGAACGCGCCCAGCAGCTGGCCCGGCAGGGCTACGCGGTGCTGACCTGGTCGGCGCGCGGCTTCGGGCACTCGGGCGGGAAGATCGGCCTCAACGCGCCCGACCGGGAGGTCGAGGACGTCAAGCACCTGGTGGACTGGCTGGCCCAGCGGCCCGAGGTGCAGCTCGACGGGCCCGGCGACCCCCGGGTCGGCATCACCGGCGCCTCGTACGGCGGCGCCGTCTCGCTGCTGGCCTCCGCGTACGACCACCGGATCGACGCGGTGGCCACCCAGATCACCTGGTGGAACCTGGCCGACGCGCTGTTCCCGCAGGGCGTGCAGGGCTCGGGCGCCGTCGACGGCGTGTTCAAGAAGCTCTGGGCCGGGATCTTCTTCACCACCGGCGCGGCCGGCGACCTCGGGCCCTCCGGCGGCGCGCCGCGCGGCGGCGGGGCCGGGCAGGGCGGGCCGGGGCAGGGCGGCGACGCCGCGGACGGGCCGGTCGGCTGCGGGCGCTTCCTGGAGTCGCTCTGCCAGATGTACGACCGGGTCGCCACCGCCGGGCACGCCGACCCGGAGGCCGTCGCGCTGCTGGACCGCTCCAGCCCGTCCTCGGTGGCCGCGCAGCTCAAGGCGCCCACCCTGGTCGTGCAGGGCCAGCAGGACTCGCTGTTCCCGCTCGACCAGGGCGACCGGATCGCCCGGGCCGTCGCGGCCAACGGCGCGCCCGTCTCGGTGGACTGGTTCGCCGGCGGGCACGACGGCGGCACCGACACCAGCGCCCGGGTCGACGACCGGGTGACCGCCTGGTTCGACCACTACCTGAAGGGGCAGGGCGACGACACCGGCCCCGCGTTCCGCGTCACCCGCACCGGGGGCGTCGACTCCACCGGCTTCCAGGCCGTGCTGCGCGGCGCCTCCGCCGACCGCTACCCGGGCCTGGGCGGCACCGGCTCCCACGGCGTCGAACTGGCCGGCGGCGAGCAGACCATCGCCAACCCGCCCGGCGGCGCCCCGCCCGGGATCTCGACGCTGCCCGGGATCGGCGCGCTCAGCCAGGCGGCCTCGCTGGGCGCCGGGCTGTCGCTCGACTTCCCCGGCCAGCACGCCGCCTTCGACTCCGCGCCGCTGGACCGGCCGCTGCACCTGACCGGGCAGCCCACCGTGCCCGTCCAGGTGCACGCCGACCGGCCGGACGCGGTGCTCTTCGCCAAGCTGTACGACGTGGGCCCGGACGGCAAGTCCGTGCTCCCGCAGCAGCTCGCCGCCCCGCTGCGGGTCACCGGCGCCGACGCGGGCCGCACCGTCACGGTCGCGCTGCCCGCCGTCGACCACACCTTCGCCGCCGGGCACCGGCTGCGGCTCGTCCTGGCCGCCACCGACCTCGCGTACGCCTCGCCCGTCGAGCCCGCCACCTACCGGGTCGCGCCGGCCGGGGCGCTCACCGTGCCGACCGACGACGAACTCGTCACCGAGGCCACACCGCTGCCCGCGCGCACCTGGCTGCTGCCGCTGGCGGCCGTCGTGGTGGCGCTCGGCCTGGTGCTGTCGCCCCGGCTGCTGCGCCGCCGTCGGCGGGGGGCGGGCGACGGGCCGGCGTACGACCCGGCGCTGGCCGGGGTGCCGCTGCAGATCACCGGCCTGAGCAAGCGCTACAAGGGCGTCCAGGATCGTTACGCCGTGCGGGAGTTGGGCTTCCGGGTGGAGCAGGGGCAGGTGCTCGGCCTGCTCGGGCCCAACGGCGCCGGCAAGACCACCACGCTGCGGATGCTGATGGGCCTGATCCGGCCCGACGCGGGCGAGATCCGGATCTTCGGCCACCTGGTGCGCCCCGGCGCACCGGTGCTCTCCCGGGTCGGCGCCTTCGTCGAGGGCGCGGGCTTCCTGCCGCACCTCACCGGCCGGGCCAACCTGCGGCTGTACTGGCAGGCCACCGGCCGGCCGGAGGAGGACGCCCGCTTCGACGAGGCGCTGGCCATCGCCGGTCTCGGCGAGGCGCTCGACCGCGCGGTGCGGACCTACTCGCAGGGCATGCGGCAGCGGCTCGCCATCGCCCAGGCCATGCTCGGGATGCCGGACCTGCTGATCCTCGACGAGCCGACCAACGGGCTCGATCCGCCGCAGATCCGCGAGATGCGCGAGGTGATGATCCGGTACGCCGCCGCCGGCCGGACCGTCATCGTCTCCAGCCACCTGCTCGCCGAGGTCGAGCAGAGCTGCACGGACCTGGTGGTGATGGACCGCGGGCGGCTGATCACCACCGGCGCCGTCGGCGAGATCGTCGGTGCGGGCGAGCTGCTGTTCCTCGGCGTGCCCGCCGGGTACGAGCCCGGGTCGGTCGTCGAGAAGGTGGGCGCGCTGGCCGGGGTCGGCTCGGCGGAGGCCGTCGAGGGCGGGCTGCTGGTGCGCCTGGACGGGCTGGCGGCGCACGAACTGCTGGCCGAACTGGTGCGCCTCGGCGTGCCGGTGGAGAGCGCCGGGCCGCAGCGGCGGCTGGAGGACGCGTTCCTGTCGTTGATCGGAGGTGCGGCGTGAGCGGCGGCGTGAGTAGCGGGGCGAGCAGTGACGTGAGCAGTGACGTGAGCGGTGATGTGAGCGGTGTCGTGAGCGGCGTCGTGTCGGCGGACCACGCCGAGGGGTACCGGGCGGGCCGGACACTGCCGCTGCGGGTGGAGGCGATGCGGCAACTGCGGCGACGCCGCACCCTGGTGATCGGCGCGGTGCTGGCCGCCCTGCCGTTCGTGATGCTGGCCGCGTTCCAGATCGGCGGCACCCCGAGCCGCCCCGACCGGACCACCTTCATCGACCTGGCCACCGCGTCCGGGCCCAACTTCGCCGCCACCATGCTGTTCGTGGGCACCGGCTTCCTGCTGGTCATCCCGGTGGCGCTGTTCTGCGGCGACACGGTCGCCTCCGAGGCGAGCTGGTCCTCGCTGCGCTACCTGCTGGCCGCGCCGGTGCCCCGGGCCCGGCTGCTGGCCCGCAAGTTCGCGGTCGGGCTGGCGTTCTCGGCGGTGGCGGTGGCGATGCTGCCGCTGATCGGGCTGCTCGTCGGCACCGCCGCGTACGGCTGGGGGGACCTCAAGCTGCCCACCGGGGCCAGCCTTTCGGCCGGGGAGGCGCTGCCCCGGCTGGCCGTCGCGGCGGCCTACGTGTTCCTCGCCGAGATCGTGATCGCCGCGCTGGCGTTCTGGCTCTCCACGGCGACGGACGCGCCGCTGGGCGCCGTCGGCGGGGCGGTGTTCGCGTCGATCATCACCGGGGTGCTGGACGCCGTCACGGCGCTGGGGGGCCTGCGGGAGTGGCTGCCCGCGCACTGGCAGTACGCCTGGGCGGACGCCCTGCAGCCGCAGTTGGAGTGGGGCGGCATGGTGCAGGGGGTCTCGTTGTCGCTGTCGTACGCGGCGGTGCTGCTCGCGCTGGCGTTCCGGGGGTTCGCGCGCAAGGACGTGGTGTCGTAGGGCCGTCGTGCCGCGGGACCGCCGCGTGGGTGTGGCGGGCCCGGGGCGGGCGGGCCGGGGAGGTCGGGTCGCCGGATCATGCGGGATCATGGGGGAGTACCCGCTCTCAGCTGCCGAAGGACCCCGACCGTGGCCCAGATCGTCCTCTTCCACTCCGCCCTCGGGCTGCGCCCCGCCGTCCACGCCGCCGCCGACCGGCTGCGCGCCGCCGGGCACACCGTGCACACCCCGGACCTGTACGACGGGCGGACCTTCGACGACATCGAGGCCGGACTGGCGTACCAGGAGGAGGTCGGCGGCAGCGAGGAACTACTGCGCCGGGCCGTCACCGCCGCCGCCCCGCTGTCGGACGGCGGCCTGGTCTACGCGGGCTTCTCGCTCGGCGGCTCGCTCGCGCAGAACCTCGCCCTCGCCGACGAGAAGGCCCGCGGCCTGCTGCTCCTGCACGGCACCTCCGACCTGCGCGAGGACGCGGCCACCGAGATCCCGGTGCAGCTGCACGTCGCCGAGCCGGACCCGTTCGAGACCGAGGACTGGCTGAACGCCTGGTACCTGGGGATGCGGCGGGCCGGGGCCGACGTCGAGGTGCACCGCTACCGGGGCGCCGGGCACCTGTTCACCGACACCGAGCTGGCCGACTACGACGCCGAGGCGGCGGAGCGGGCCTGGGCCATCGCGCTGGACTTCCTCGGCGAGCTGGATTCCTGACCGGGAGGTGGGAGGGCCGTCGGGGCGGCCGGTCAGCCGGCGAGCCCCGGCACCACCAGGCCGGACTCGTACGCGATCACCACGGCGTGGGTCCGGTTCTGCGCGCCGAGCTTGGTCAGCACGTTCCCGACGTGCGTCTTCACCGTCTCCAGGCTCACCCTGAGCGCCTCCGCGATCTCCGGGTTGGACTGGCCCGTGGCCATCGACCGCAGCACCTCCTCCTCCCGCACCGTCAACGCCGCCCGGGGCAGTGCCTCGGCGGAGTCCAGCGGCCGGGCGGAGACCATCCGGCGCAGCGCCGCCGGGAAGAGGATCGCCTCCCCGGCCGCCGCCACCCGCACCGCCTCCGCGATCTGCCGCACCGGAAGCCGCTTCAGCACGAATCCGCTCGCCCCCGCGCTGAGGGCGGCGGTGACGTAGCCGTCGTTCTCGAAGGTGGTGATCACCACGACCTTCGGCGGCGCGGCCGACTCGGCCAGCAGCTGCCGGGTGGCCTCGATCCCGTTGCGGCGCGGCATCCGTACGTCCATCAGGACCACGTCCGGCCGCAGCCGCTGCGCCTGCTCGACCGCGTCGACGCCGTCGGCCGCCTCCCCGATCACCGTGATCCCCGGCTGCACCGCGAGCAGGGTGCACAGGCCGCTGCGGGTCACCTCGTCGTCGTCCGCGATCAGGAGGGTGACGGGGGTGCCGGCGGCGTCGGGCGCGGCGGTGGTGGGGTTTGGGCCGGTCATGCCGACAACCGTACGGGCAGCTGCACGGCCAGCCGCCAGGCCTGGGGCCCGTCCGGTCCGGCCTCGATCTCGCCGTGCAGCAGCCGGACCCGCTCGGCCAGGCCCGGCAGGCCGTGGCCGGACGTCGGGAAGGCGCCCTGGCGCGGGCCCGTCCCGGTCCGGTTGACCACGCTGAGCTCCAGGGTGTCCGGCCCGGCCGCCACCCGGACCTCGATCGGGCCGCCGGCTCCGTGCCGCAGCGCGTTCGTCAGCCCCTCCTGGAGGATCCGGTACGCCGCCCGGGAGAGCGTCCCCTGCACCTGGGCCAGCTCGCCGGACAGCTCCGGCTCCACCGCCGCGCCGGCGTGCCGCAACCGGTCCAGCAGCTCGGGCAGGTCGGCCAGGGTCCGGGCCGGGGCCGCTCCCGACTCCTCCTCGCGCAGCGCGCCCAGCACGTAGTCCAGGTCCTCCAGGGCGGCCCGGGTCGACTCCTCGATGCTGCGCATGGCGGCCCGCGCCGCCACCGGGTCGGCGGAGAGCACCTCGCCCGCCACCGCCGCCTGGATCGTGGCCGCCGTCAGGGTGTGCCCGATCGAGTCGTGCAACTCGTGGGCCAGCCGGTTGCGTTCGGCCAGCCGGCGCTCCCGCTCCGCCGCCAGCGCCAGCCGCTCGGCCGCCGACGGCCCCAGCAGCTTCGGGGCCAGCCCGCGCAGCGCGCTCGCCACCGCCGCGCACACCGCCGGCGCCAGCAGCAGGCAGGCCGCCGCCACCACCCAGCTCCAGACGCCCGTCACCTGCACCGGCCGGCCGTACCAGTTCAGCCAGGCATCACCGGAGACCCAGTTGCCCGGCAGGGCCACGGCCACGCCGAGCAGCATGAGGCTCACCAGGCCGCCCACCCAGCCCAGTGCCACGTGCAGCAGCAGCCACAGCGGGGTGCGCCAGCGGTCGGTGCCGGGGAGGTCCGCCGCCCGGGCGGCGGACACCGGATCCGGCAGCGGCACCCTCAGCAGCCGGCGGGCGCCGCCGATCAGCACCCGCCGGGTGGTGCGGGCCAGCCCGACCACGGCGAGCAGCGCCGCCCAGGCCAGCAGGGTGAGCACCGCCCGCGCGAGGTAGGGGCCGGACGGCCAGGCCATCGCCGGCAGCATCGCGAACGGCAGCAGCGCCAGGCTCGCCAGCGCGCCGAGGAAGGCGAACAGCACACCCGAGTACGTGGAGCCGCGCAGCAGCGGCCGGATTCCCCTGATCATGATCACCAGTATCGCGGCGCAGCTCATGGGGGGCCTCCCCCGATCGGGGGAGCGTTCGTTCGGGCCGTCCGGCTCGGGCGGGAAAGCTACGGCGGGGAGAGCTGCGGCGGGGAGAGCTACGGCGAGGCGGCCCCGGCGGCATCGGCGCGGCCCCGGGTGAGCAGGCGGGTGGTGCTGCCGTCGTCCTCCGGGATGTCGCGGACGTGCCGGAAGCCGATCCTGCCCAGCAGCGCCAGCGAAGCGAGGTTGGCGTCGACGACCGTCGCGTGTACCTCGGCCAGCCCCAGGGTGGTGAAGCCGTGGTCGACGATCGCGGCCGCCAGTTCGGTGCCCAGGCCGCGGCCCCACGCCTCCGGGGCCAGCGCGTAGACGATCTCGAAGCCCTCGACCACGGTGGTGGGCTTGATCTCGGCGTGCCCGACGAGGCGGCCGTCGTGCCGCACGGCCCAGACGTCGAACCGGTTCGAGGCGTAGACCTGGGTGAAGATGCGGCCGAACAGGGCCCGGTCCTCGGCCTCGGACTGCGGGCCGTCGCCGATCCACCGGGACACCTGCCGGTTCTGGAAGAGCGCCACGAAGTCCTCTTCGTCCGCGAGGACGTACGGGTCGAGCAGCAGGCGCCGGGTACGCAGGGTCGGGGTCACGCCGGGCGACGGTACGGGGGCCGTCGCCCGCCCGGCAAGCGGTTTTCGGGAGGCGGGAGTGCCGGGGCGATCGCGGTCGAACGGGTGGCGGGGGCGGCGTCGTGGGGATCACATCGCGGGCTCCGAACGGACGGATATCATCCGGGAATGGTCAACCTTCGCACCCGCACGGTGGTTTTCGATCTCGACGGCACGCTCTGCTTCGACGGGCGGACGATCGACAGCCGGATCCTGACGGCGATCGGGGAGTGCGAGCAGGCCGGGTACCAGGTGGTCTTCGCGTCGGCCAGGCCGGTTCGGGACATGCTGCCGGTGCTCGACGGCGCCTTCCCGGCCGCGATGCTGATCGGCGGAAACGGGAGCCTGGTGTCGGTCGACGGGCAGGTGCGGGCCCGGGCCGTGTTCGAACCGGCGGTGCTGGGCGGGCTGATGGCGGCGGTCGCGCGCCACGAGGCGGGCTATCTCGCGGACGGGCCCTGGGACTACGCGTACACCGGGCCGGTGGACCACCCGATCCGGGGCCGCGTCGACCAGGGCGGCCTGGCGAGCCGGGTGGAGCTGGCCGAACTGCCCGAGGTGGTGAAGTTCCTGGTCGTCGAGGCGTCGGACATGGCGGAGCTCGCCGAGGCCGGCCGGGGGCTCGGGCTGATGGTGAACCACCACCTCGACGAGGCGATCATCGACTTCGCGCCCGGTTCCACGACGAAGTGGGAGGCCCTGACCTCGATGGGCATCGGCGCGTACGCGGCCTTCGGCAACGACATCAACGACTTCGACCTGCTGCGCAACGCCGAGCGGGCGGTGCGGGTCGGCACGCATCCCGGGCTGGACGGCGTCGCCCACGTCAGCGTCGCGGCCGAGCCGGCGGCGGTGGCGGCCGAGATCGCGCTGCTGGCGCGGACGGCCCGGTAGCGCGCCGGCGCCGGGGTGCCTGCCGCCACAGGTGCCTGATCCGGGCGGCCGCCTTCTGAACCGGCCTTGATCTCAAGGGCGGTTGAGGTTCTACGGTGGCCGTGTTCCGGTGATCGCTTGAAGGGGGCGAATGGACATGGCAGTCCGGGAGTACTCGCAGGAGGAGCTGGCCGCCCAGCCCATCGGCGCGTGGAGCGGTGAGGCGTGCCAGCGGGTGGTCGGGGCCATCCGTGCGCAGTTGGCGGTGGAGGACCTCACGCAGCCGCACTGGTGGACGCTCAACCACGTGGCCGGGGATCCGGGCCGGTGGACCCGGGCGGCGCTGGTCGAGCGGCTGGCGAGGTACGAGAACCTCGGGATCGACTTCGGCGACGTCTTCGACGACCTCGTCGCCCGGGGGTGGCTGACGGAGGAGGCGGGGGCCATGACGCTGACCGGGGCGGGGGAGGCCGGCCGCCTCCGGGCGCGGGAGCGCAACCTGCGGGTGCACCGGCAGACGCACGAGGGCATCGGCGCGGCCGAGTTCGCGACCACGATCGACGTCCTGCGTCGGATGGTCGCCAACCTGGGGGGCGACGGGAACCTGCCCGACTGAAGGGTGCCGAGGTGACCGCAGCGCAGGAAGTCGGGCTGACCGACCTCCTGCGCTGCGGTCATGTCAGGACATCGGTGTGACGCAGGTCACGCCGAATGCAGAACCTGCACGCCGCAGCGGGCGTCTGGCTGGTGTGAGATCACGCAGGAGAGCACTGGACGAGCTGGACGAGGAACGCCTCGTCCGGCTGATCGCCAGAAGTGACCGCGCGGCGTTCGACGAGCTGTACCGGCGCACGTCGCCGTGGCTGGCGGTGCGGTTGCGCCGCCGCTGCGCGGACGAGCAGATCGTCGCCGAGGTCATGCAGGAGACCTATCTGGCGGTGTGGCGCGCGGCCGGCGCGTTCGCCGGGAGCGCCGTCGGCGGGACGGCCGTCGGGTGGCTGTGGACGATCGCGGCGCGCCGCCTCGTCGACGCCTTCCGCCGCCGTGCCCACCACGCGGAACCGCCGGCCGCCGCCGCCGAGCGGGCCGTGGTGCCCGCGGCGGAGGAGGAGGCGCTCGCCGGGACCGTCGGCGGCGACGTGGGCGACGCCCTGCGGCGGCTGGCGCCGGAACTCCGAGACGTACTGCAGGCGACGGTGCTCGACGGGCTCTCCGTCCGGGAGACCGCCGTCCTGCTCAGACTGCCCGAAGGCACGGTCAAGACCCGTGCCCGCCGGGCCCGGATCGCGATGCGGGAGGCGCTGGCATGAACGCGGAACACGCGTCGAGGCGACTGATCGACGACTACGCGCGTGGTGACACGGCGATGGCCGCGGACACGGTGTGGGCGCTGGAAGCCCACCTGGAGACGTGCGCGCCGTGCCGGAGCCTGCTGGCGGCCTCCGTGGCCACCGAGGCGCCCGGCGTCGCCGCGCTCGTCGACACCGTCCGGGCCGGTCTGGACGCGCAGTTGGACGCGGCCGTCGGGGCACCCCGGCGGCGGCACCGCCCGACGTGGGTGTCGGCCTGGCTGACCCCGGCCATGACCCCGTGGCTGGCGATGACCGCCGTCGTCACCCTGATGGCGCTGCTGCTGGACGTGGCCGCGCCGGCGAAGGTCTTCGGCGGCTCCTCGATGGTGGCGCTGATCGCGCCCGTGCTGCCGCTGTGCGGTGTCGCCGCATCGTGGTCGCGCGGCCTGGACCCGGCGTACGAACTGACCGCCTCGACCGCCCGGGCCGGCCTGACCCTGCTGCTCAGGCGCACCACCGCGGTCCTCGTGGTGGTCGTGCCCGGGCTCCTGGCGGGGGGATGGCTGACCGGGAACACGACGCCCGCGCAGTGGCTGCTGCCCTCCCTGGCCTTCACCTCCACCGCCCTGGCGCTGGGCAGCGTGATCGGCGTGACCCGCGCCGCCGTGGGGCTGGTGGCCGGGTGGGGCGCCGCCGTCGTGGTGCCCACGTTCGTCACCGGGCACATCCCCGCCATCCTCGAACTCGCCCTGCACCGCGACCAGTTGCCCGTGTGGGGGCTGCTCCTCGCGCTCGGCGTCTGCGCCGTGATCACTCGCAGGGACGCGTACTCGACGCTGTGAAACCCATGTCCACCCTGGAAAGGGACCATCGCATGACGTATACGGCGAGCGCGGCCGACACCGCGCCGAAGACCTACGCCTGGGAGATCCGGGCCAGCGGCCTGAGGGTACGCGTCGGACGGAGCAAGATGGCCGTCGACGGGCTCGACCTCTCCCTGGGCATCGGCGCCCACGGGCTCCTCGGGCCCAACGGGGCGGGCAAGACCACCCTGATCCGGACGCTGGCCACCGTGCTGCGCCCCACCGAGGGCGAACTGGAGATGCTCGGCACCTCCCTGGGGGGCCGGGTGGGCGACCACCGGGCCCTGCGCCGCCAGATCGGCTACCTGCCGCAGGACTTCGGCTACTACAAGCGCTTCACGGTGCGCGAGTTCGTCGAGTACATGGCCTGGCTGAAGGAGGTGCCGAAGGCGGACATCCCCGGGGCCGTCCAGCGGGCCGTGGAACGGGTGGGCCTGGCGGACCGCGCCGACCACCGGATGAAGACCCTGTCCGGCGGCATGGTGCGGCGGGCCGGCATCGCCCAGGCCATCGTCAACTCCCCCGCGGTGCTGCTGCTGGACGAGCCGACGGCCGGGCTGGACCCGGCGCAGCGGCTGCGCTTCCGCGAGCTGCTGCAGGACCTGGGCCGCGACACCTGCGTGGTCGTCTCCACCCACCTGGTCGAGGACGTCGCGGCCGCCTGCTCCGACGTGGTGCTGTTCGCCGACGGCCGCCTCGTCTTCCAGGGCACGCCGGACGAACTGGGCGCGGCGGGCAGCCCCGACCACCCGGGCGACAGCCCCCTGGAGCGCGGCTACTCGGCGCTGCTGCGCAACTCCGGCCAGCAGGGGAGCGCCTGGTGAACCGACGTGTGCTGCGGACGGAGCTGAGGCGCTCCGCCGCCCCGTGGGCCGGCCTCGTCGTCCTGGGCGGCAGCCTGGCGGTCTTCCTCCCGTTCGACGCGTTCTGGTGGCACGGCACCGCGGGGTGGACGGCCCAGTGGACCACCATGGCCATGTGGACCCGGTCGCTGCTGGCCTACTGGTGGCCGTTCGTGATCGGCATCGGGGCGGTGTACGGGCTGCGCGAATCCCGCTCGCGGATGACCGAGCTGCTGTCGACCACGCCGCTGCCGGCCTGGCGCCGTGCGGCGCTGCCGGCCGGTGCGATCGGGCTCGCGGCGGCGGTGGGCTTCGGTCTGCTGGTCCTGGTGGGCGGAGCCCAGGTGGCGGCCGGTCCGACCACCTACGCATCCCTCGGCTGGCTGCCGATCTCGCTGGTGGCGGCACTGGCCCTGGTCGCGGGCGCCGTGTTCGGCATGGGTGTCGCGCGGGCGCTGCCCTCCACCCTCACGCCGCCGGCCCTGGTGGTGATCGTCTTCGTGGGGACGGGCCTGTTCCTGCGCATGAACAATGAGGGGTTGGTGCCGACGGGCAGGGTGGGGAACCGGTTCGCCCAGCTGTCCCCGGCGACCGTGGAGCCGCGGCAGATGCTGCTGACCCTGTCCGGCTCCGTCCACCTCGGCCAGACGCTCTGGCTGCTCGGCCTGCTCGCCACCGGCTTCGCGCTGCTGGCGGCCGCGACCCGCCGGGCCCGGCTGCTCGCGGTGACTCCCGTCCTGGCCGGCCTGGGCCTGGCCCTGCTGGTCCTCCCGGCCGCCGCGCGCGACACCTACGTCGTCGACAAGGCCGCCGCGACGCTGGTGTGCGACGGGCCGGTGTGCGTGACGCAGGCGAGCCGTTCACACCTCGCCGAGCTCGCGCAGCGCAGCAAGGACGCGATGCGCGTGCTGCACGACGTCCTGGGCGACAAGGCGCCGGCCTCGGTGCGGGAGGACAACGCGCTGCACGAGCTCGCCGCGGCACGCGAACTCTCCGCAGACGTGCTGCTGGTCGACTTCAACGACCGGATGCTCGCCGACGCGAAGGGCGAGAAGCTGACCCGCGCGCTGATCGGCAGGGGCCTGGCGCCGAGCTGCTACCCGGACAACGACAAGGAGGGCGGGGGGAGCTACGACGTCCTCGGCCAGAGCCTCGCCGTGAGCTGGGCCCTCCACGACCCCCAGCTCCAACCGCTGAAGGAGAAGGGCACCGACGCGTACGCGATCAAGCTCTGGGCGGAGGCCGACGCCGCGTGGCAGAAGCTGATGGCGCTGCCACCGGCCGAGCAGCGCTCGCAGATCGTCGAGCTGCACACCGCCGCCCTCTCCTGCGCTGGGTACAAGCAGCTTCAGAAGATGGCCGGGGAGGCGGCGCAGTGAGGTGGCTGATGCTGTACGCGCGTTCACGGCAGGTGTCCACGTCGGCCGCCGCGGTCGCGTTCACCGCGCTGGTGGTGTGGGTCTTCAACCGGGGCGGCGGCACGGGCGTGATGGAACCGGACGCGATCAACCCGATCGTGTACTTCGTGCTCGCCGCGAGCGTGGCGGCCGGCTCGGTCGGGCTCGGCGGGCAGGACTCCGCGCTGGACAGGACGGCCGCGATCCGGTGGGTGCCCCGCCGGGCGGCGCACGCGCTGCTGATCGGCGTGGTCGCGGGCGCGGCGATGCTGGCGGTCCAGGCGGTGGGGCCGAGGTTCGCCCCCACCGAGGTCGTCGTCCGGGATACCGCGGGCATGGCCGGCCTGGCCGCGTTCGGGGCGGTGCTGTGCGGGGCGCACCTCGCCTGGACGCTGCCGACCGCTTGGCTCGCGTTCGCCGTCCTCTCCCCGCCGTTGCCGCCCAACACCGTGGGGAAGGCGTTCGGTTGGATGTCCTACCCCCCTGGCACGGAGGCGTCCACCTGGACCGCGGTGGCCCTCCTGGTGATCGGCGCCGGGCTCTACGCCCTGGCGGGGCCGCGTAGGTAGCGGGCCCGCCCCGCGCCCCGCTTCCCCTCTGTGAGGAGGGGGAAGCGGGGCGTTCTGCTGCGGGCCGTCAGTCGCGGCTGCCCAGGGTGTCGTGCGAGACCTGCCAGAGCAGCGCGGCCGCCTCGGGGTCGAGGGCGTGGTCGGAGACGCCGCTGCGGGCGCTGAGTTCGCCGCGGACGGCTTCGTTGCAGTCCTCGAAGTAGTGGCCGCTGACGCCCGCCAGCAGCGGCGAGGCCGCGAGCAGGACGGAGGTCGCCGCGCCCTGCTCGGTGGTCTTCCACAGCAGCTCGGTGCCGTTGGCGAACTGGGCGCGCAGCCGGGCGAGCTCCTCCTCGGAGACGTAGCGCTGGAGGGCGGTGCGGATGCCGCCGGGCATCAGGGCGTTGACGGTGATGCCGTCCGCCGCCCAGCGCTTGGCGGCCTCGACCGCGAACAGGACGTTGGCGGTCTTGGACTGGCCGTAGGCGGACCAGGGCTCGTAGGCGCGCTCGCGGAAGTGGATGTCCTCGAAGACGACGGGGGAGCGGTGGTGGGCACTGGAGCTGACGGCCACGACGCGGCCGCCGCCGTCCCGGGCCAGGGCCGCGTGCAGGCCGGTGGCCAGTGCGAAGTGCCCGAGGTGGTTGGTGGCGAACTGGAGCTCCCAGCCTTCCGGCGTGCGGACCTCGGGCGAGGCCATCACGCCGGCGTTGTTGACCAGGATGTGCAGGGGCCCGTCCCAGGCGGAGACGAACGCGGCGACGGAGGCCTGGTCGGCCAGGTCCAGCGGTGCGACCCGGATGTCCGCGTTGCCGGTGGTCGCGGTGATGTCCTCGGCGGTGCGGGCGCCGGCGTCGAGGTTGCGGACCGCGAGGGTGACCTGCGCGCCCGCCGAGGCGAGGGCGCGTGCGGTCTCGACGCCGATGCCGGAGGCGCCGCCGGTGACGACGGCGCGGCGGCCGGTCAGGTCGACGCCGGAGATGACCTCGGCGGCGGTGGACTCGGCGCCGAAGGGGGTGGTGAGGCGCGGGGTGCTGGCGTTCATGATCGTTCCCGTCTGGCTGGGTGACCGGAGCTGGGGTGCGCGGGAGGGGGCGGCCGGTAGAGTGGAAACCGGAGGGCCCTCCGCATGTCTCCAGGTTAAGCGGAGGATCCTCCGCTTGCAACCCGAGGAGGACCAGCCGTGACCACCGCCGACCCCCGGCCGCTGCGCGCCGACGCGCGCCGCAACCGCGACCGACTGATCGAAGTGGCCGCACGGGCCTTCGCCCAGGACGGACCGGACGCGACGCTCGGGGCCATCGCCAAGGAGGCCGGCGTGGGCATCGGCACCCTCTACCGGCACTTCGCCACCCGCGAGGAACTCGTCGAGGCGGTCTACCGCAGCGAACTCGCCAAGCTGTGCGACTCCGCCGCGGAACTGCTCGACGGCGCGGCACCCGACGCCGCGCTGCGCGCCTGGATGGACGGCTTCGTCCGCTACATGACCACCAAGCGCGGGATGTCCGACGCGCTGCGCGCGCTCATCGCCTCCGGGAGCAACCCCTTCTCGCACAGCCGCGCGATGCTGACCACCGCGATCACCCGACTCCTGCGGGCCGGGGCCGAGTCGGGCGTGCTGCGCGCCGACGTCGAACCGGAGGACGTGCTGTTCAGCCTCAGCGGACTGTCCCTGGCCGCGACCACCCCCGAGCACCACGCCCGGATGGAACGCCTCCTCGACCTCCTGATGGACGGCCTGCGCCACCACGCCGCCTCCGGGCGGGACGTCGGCTGAGAACAACGACCGAAGGACGCCGGCCGTACGTGGCCGGCGTCCTTCGTCCTCCGTCGTGACTGCGGCCCGGTATGGCCTTGTGCGGCCGGACCGGCCGTCAGAGGAGCTGGAAGGTCCACTCCTGCTTCCAGCCGCCCTCGCAGCTCCACACCCCGAGCTGCTTGAAGTCGGAGTCGTGGGTGAGGCAGTTGTCGTCGTCGATCTGGACCCGGTACTTGCCGTTGCCGAGGCCGACGAACTGCCACTTCTGGTTGGAGGTGCCGCCCCACGCCTGCTGCTCGGCGACGTAGGTGTCAGGGTTCTCGGTGAGGTTGTACCCGAGGTCGTTGACGATCCGGTAGCGGTCCCCGCCCAGCGGCTTGATCGTCCAGGTGGACCCCTTGTACCCCAGGATCCCGCCCACGATCGGCGCACCCCAGGTCGAGGTCTCGGTGGGGGCCGACGCGCCCAGGCCGTTGGAGAGCTTCAGGAACAGCGGCCGCTCGGTCGGGACGGTCGGCTTGGTGTCCGGCTTCGGGTCGGGCTTCGGCTTGGGGTCCGGCTTGGGCTTCGGGTCCGGCTTCGTCGGGTTGGTCGGATCGGTCGGGGTGATCACGCCGCCGGAGGCGGACTCAAGGATCCACTCCTGCTGCCAGCCCGACTTGCACGTCCACACGCCGAGCTGCTTGAAGTCGGCGTCGTGGGCGAGGCAGTCGTCGTCGGAGATCCGGATCTGGTACTTGCCGTTGCCGACTCCGACGAGCTCCCACTTCTGCCGGGAGGAGTTGCTCCACGGCTGGAGTTCGGCCATGTAGTTGCTGTTCTCGGTGAGTTCCAGCCCGTAGGAGCTGGTGATCCGGTAGCGGCCGCCGCCGAGCGGGGTGAGCTTCCACTTGGACTCGTTGCCACCCCGGATCCCGGGGACGACCGACGCGCCGGCGGAGCCGTTGACCGGGACGGCACCCAGGCCGTTGTCGAGCTTCAGGGTCACGTCGGCGCCGTTGCTGCCGCCGCCTCCGCCGGGCGTGGGCGGGTTGGTGGTCGGCGGGGTGCCGCCCCAGGCCCAGTTCTGGTTGGGGGCGTCCCGCTTGTCCTCGGAGCCGCAGGCCCAGGCCGCCACGGTGCTGCCGTTGGCGGTCCGGCCGTTGAAGTCGTCGATGCAGACGTCCTTGGACCGGTCGTCCATGTCCGCCATGTGCCGGAAACCGCCGCTGGCCGACATGTTCCAGCGCTGACCGGGGATCTCCAGGCAGTCCCAGACCTGGAGCTTGGTCCCGTTCGCGGTCTTGTTGGCCTCCAGGTCGAGGCACTTGCCGTTGGCGGCCTGGAGCTTGTACCCGTTGTAGGTCCACTTCTGGGCGTCGCTGCCGTTGCACTCCCACATCTGCACGGGGGTGCCGTTGGCGTTGCCGTTGCCGTTGACGTCCAGGCAGGCGTGGTAGCCGGGGCTGGAGTCGGGGGTCAGGCTGCCGGTCCTGGTGCCGTAGCCGGACCGCGCGGGGAAGTGGATGGTGCGCACGTCGCCGTCGCACTTGTAGGGCCGCGCGGTGCCCGCCCGGCAGGTCCACGGCTCCTTCTTGACGGTGTCGCCGTCGTTGCCGATGAACGCCCAGTTCATGTAACCGCCGTCGCCCCGGTTACGGATGGTCGAATCCCCCTGGAAGACCCAGATCCGGAATATGTCGTAGCCGGAGGGTTCCTTCTTCTCCTTGTCCAGGAAATGGTTGAGCTTGTAGGTGGTGTCGATCAACACCCCCTTCATGTCGGACTTGTACTCGTTCTTGAACCACTCGGTGTCATACAGGTCGGTGCCTATGGTCTTGAACACCAGGACGTTGAACCCCGGGAACTTCGCGCTCAACTTCGACGCGGTGCTCTGGGTGAACTCCGCGTTGTCCACCTTGTTGAGGTTGGCGGCGTTGCGCATGAGCCTGATCATGTCGAAGGCGGAGCTGATCAGCGCGGTCATGCAGTTGCCGCCGCCCGGCGAGGCCGGGGTCCCACAGGTCTTGTCCGCGTGGAGGGGTGGCTCCGGCGCGGCCTGGGCCTGTGCGGTCAGGCTGGAGACCATGGCGACTGCTGCGATCCCGCAGGCCAGGGCGCGTTTGAGACGGGACAGGGGTTTCATAGCGGATTCATCTTTCTGGTCGGCAAAGATGGATCGTAGGTTCCGGAATCCCTCCGTCTCGCGACTCCATACGGAATCCATATGGCGGTCCGGGAGGTCTTGACGCCTTTTCCCGCACCGCCCCGGAACGGTGGACTCCGCGGACCGGACTCAAGGCCGGTGGCCGGCCGTGGAAAGGTCGGGGTCTAGGGTGTGAGCCGCGGCCACGCCGGTGGGTACCGGTGGCCGTACCGGCGTCTGCGCCGCCAGTGCCGTGGCGACGGACGTGGACACAGAAGGTGGGAGGGCCTGCGAAGTGTCGACAACGTCAGAGTTCCGTGGCTTCGACCTGGTGCGGCGTGGCTACGAGCGTCAGCAAGTCGACCACTACCTCAGGGCCCTGGCCGAAGCCGGTTCACCGCCGCCCCCGCCGGCGTTCGAGATCGTGCGGCGGGGCTACGACTGCGAGCAGGTCGACGCGCGCATCGCGGAGCTCCTGCGCGGCAGGGGCACCAGGGGCTAGATCAGGCGGGCCGGATTCGCGGCAGGTCGGTTGAGACCAGTTCGGCGGCGCGTACGGGGTCGCCGTCCGCGCGGGTGAGCAGGGCCTCGATGTCGTAGCCCGTCGGCTCCGAGGCGGCGTGGATGTCGAGGGAGCGGCCCCAGCCGCAGCGTTCCATCGAGACGGCGGCGTCCAGGTCGGGGCGGAGCCGGTGGAGCGTGCAGACCAGTTCCCAGGCGAAGGCGTCCAGGCGGGCCCGCCGCACCGGGTTGCAGGCGTTCACGGCGTCGGTGGTCCAGTCGTCGCCGGGCTCGTACTCCGGGAGGGCCGGCAGGAGTTCGGGGTCGCCCGTGATCGGCTCCGCGCTGAACGTGAGGGCGTGTGCGCCCTCGGGGTTGCCGATCAGTTCGGCGAGGAGCGGGACGGCGCGGGGGTCGTGCCGACTGGCCAGTCCGTGGATCGCCTCCATGCGGGTCTCGTCGTGCTCGTCGGCCGTCCGCTCCCAGAGCGCGGCCCGGATCGCGGGGCTGTCCGCCCCGGACTGGACGCCGAGGGTGAACGTCGCCCAGTCGCGGACGTGCGGATTCTGGTCCTTGGTCAGCCCGATGAGGGTGCGGATGTCCGGCCCGTCCGGCAGCCCGGTGAGGACCTCCGCGAACGAGCGGGCCACCCCCTCGCGGACCTCGGCGTCCGGGTGCCCGGCGAGGGTGACGAGGACGGGGACGGCGCGCGGGTCGTGCGTCTGCTCGATCGCGCGTGCCAGGGCGCGCAGCACGTGCTCGTCGGTCTCCCGCTGGGCGAGGGCGACGAGCGCGGTGGCCGTTTCGGTGCGGACCGCCTCGTGGTGGTAGCTGGTGTCGCGCAGCAGGTCGCAGCCGGTCGCGCGCTCGATCGGATCGGCGGAGCCGATGAGCTCCAGGCCGAGCGGCAGCGCCGCCTCGTCGGCGGACGCCCGCCACAGTAGCGGGCCGTACTCGTTCCACCCGTCGTGGTCGTCCGGGTCGTCCGAGGCGGTGATGGCGCGCATGGCCGACAGTGCCTGGGTGACCAGTTCCGCGACGGTGTCCGTTTCCATGCGGGCATTCTGGTGCACGAAGCAGCGAGTGCGCGCGGGAATTGTCGGCGCGACCGCGCTTCCGGCCCACGGACGCGCCGGCGCCGGCGGGCGTGTGCGAGTGCCGCAGGGTGTCCCCGGTAAGGATCTTGACGTGGTCATGAGCGGAGGTGATCATAGCGGAGCACCGCGCAACACTGATGCACACGAAGGTCGTTGAAGGCGTTCGGCAGCCGGAGTGCGGTCTGTGGATTTCGCGGGCAAAACCCATCCCTTTCGAAGGGCCGGCGGTGCGGAAGCCGGCCGGGTGCGGAGTCGGCCTTGACGAAGGGGAGTTGGTGGACGTGACGAGTCCGTGGGTCCGTCGGTGCCGATCCGTTCTCTCGGCGGCGGCCACCGCGGCGAGATGGTTCGGCCACGGCCGGGCTGCGGCCGCAGACTCCCCGGTGGCGCCGATGCTGCTCGCCGCCGCCCGGAACAACTCGTCCTGGTGCGAGGCGATGTGCCGGGCGAACGGGTTCTCCGGAGAACTCTCCGACGTCGCGTGGGTGAATCTGAAGAAGAGCCTCACGTACTACCCGAACCTGGTGATCCTGAGCCCGTCGATGTCCGGCTCGGAGGTTCTCGACGTCCTGCGGGAGGCGCCGCTGGGGCCGCTCTTCGTCAAGGACAGTTTCGCCAACGCCGACCTCCTCCCGGGGAACTATCGAATCCTCATCGAGGCGGAGTGGATCCACCGGCCGGCCGCAGCCGCGGCCCCGGCGCAGGTTGCGTCACGGGACGGTGCCGACCAGCGGTGGCGGCCTGTCACCGGCAGCGATGAGTTGCGTACGTGGGAGCGGGCATGGGCGGGTGGCGGCGACACGTCGGTGACCACGTTCCCCGAAACCCTTCTGCTCGATGACGACGTGATCTTCCTCGGGGGATTCTCGGGCGACAGCCTGGTGGCGGGAGCCGTGCTTCACCTGAGCCACGGTGTGGCGGGGGTGACGAACGTCTTCGGCCCTCCGGGCGAGTCCGCCCGGACATGGGCCGGTCTCATCTCCTGCGCTCACGAGGAGGCGCCGGGAATCGACCTGGTCGGATACGAGCGGGACGCGGAGCTGGCGGCTGCCGAGGCGAACGGATTCGCGCCGCTGGGGCCGGTCCGGATATGGCAGCAGATCGCCGGAGGCCGATAAATACCTGCCCGTCCCGCGCGGAGGGGTGCAGAAGAAGTCCGATGAAGTCCAGGGGGAGATCGGGAATGAACTCAGCAACCGAAAGAGAACTCGGCGCCGCACGCAGAACCCTGCGTTTCGCCATCCGCTATCTCAGCTATCCGATCCTCATGGTGCTGACCCTCGGGGCATCCATCACCCTGGTCGACACCTCGTTCCCGCAGTGGGCCATCGTGCCGATGGTCACCCTCTTCGCTTCGGTTTACGTGGCCGTCCTGGAGCGGGTCCAGCCGTTCTACGAGGGTTGGAACCGCTCGCGCAAGGACGTCGTCTCGGACGCCACCTCCAGTCTGGTGGCCCTGGTGGTGGTCGCCCGGCTGGTCGAGCCGCTGTTCCTCTCGGTCCTGTTCGCCGGATCCGTCCTGCTCTCCGAAGAGCTGGACAGCACGTTGTGGCCGACGAGTTGGCCTCCCGTCGCCCAGGCCGCGCTGGCGCTCCTGGTGGGAGAGTTCTTCTACTACTGGATGCACCGCTGGATTCACGGCTCGCGGGTCTTCTGGCGCTTCCACGCGGTGCACCACAGCTCGGAGCGGCTCTACTGGCTCAACTCCGCCCGGTTCCACCCCATCGACTTCTTCCTCGACGACGTGGCGATCGTCTTCCCGCTGGCGCTGACCGGGTGGACGCTGCACAGCCTCTCCGGTCTGATCATCCTGCTCACCTTCTACAACTGCCACGGCGTCACCATGCACTCCAACATGGACGTCCGGCTGGGCCCGCTGAACTACCTGGTGCCCGGACCGGAAGGGCACCGCTGGCACCACTCGCGGGACCTGCGCGAAGCCAACAAGAACTTCGGCGGCAAGGTCGTCCTGTGGGATCTGCTGTTCGGGACGTTCTACCTGCCCGCTGACCGGATGCCGCCCGAGGACATCGGCCTGGCCGACCAGGTCCGGCTGCCGGACTCCTACCTCGGCCTGCTGCTGGCCCCGTTCCGCTGGTCCAAGCTTCCGCTGCGCACGATCGAACCGGCGTCCGGCGCCGTCCTGGTCGAGGAAAAGGCGGGCAGCGTCTGATCCTGCGCCGAGGGCTGCGCAGGAAGTCGGGCCGGCGATTCTGCTGGCGAAGTGGTTCGGGGTGGCTGTGGGACAGTAAGTGCCTGCCGGTTGGGGTGGGTTGGCTGTTTGTGGGGGTGGGTTGTGCT
>NZ_JBEOUK010000040.1:0-86578 GCF_040304045.1 Kitasatospora sp. NPDC094016 | reverse complement strand
GGAACGGACACTTCCTTCGGACCGCCTTCCAGCGGGCCCTCCGGGCGCTTCGTTCTTTCGTGTTCCCAGCTTACCAGATGTTTTCCGCCCCGTTTACCGGAGGTTTTCGCATCTGAAATCTGGTGTTAACCGCCAGGTCGCGGCGACTCGGCCAACCATAGCGGGTCACCCGCCGGAGTGCGAATCGGGGCGCTCCCGGTGTCACCCGGTCGGCGGCATGATTTGTTGCTCTCGCGAGCATATACAGCAATGGTCCCGATTCGCCAAGATGCCTGTAGAGTGCGGCGCATCGACTAAGAGGACTAGACCACTAAACGGTCGGTGAGCCGCCGGACGACGAGCCGGGCTGGGCGTGGGTCTTCGCCCGGGAATGTCAACAGATGTCCGAAGTTGACATGATTTAGGCTTCAGTCGATCGTCCTGCCGCTGCTCGCGGCCGCTCGCTGTACCGCTCACTTGGGAGGCAGAACCATGACCACTGTGACGTCGCCGCTGACCGGCAAGGTCGTCGGGCTGGCCGGCGTGCCCGACCCGGTGTTCTCCGGCGCGATGGTCGGCCCCGGCACCGCGATCGACCCGGAGCGCCGGCCGACCGAGGCGGTCGCTCCGGTGGACGGCGTCGTCGTCTCCATGCACCCGCACGCGTTCGTCGTGGTGGACGCCGAGGGCCACGGTGTACTGACCCACCTGGGGATCGACACCGTGCAGCTGAACGGCGAGGGCTTCGAGCTGCTGGTCAACAAGGGCGACACGGTGACCCGCGGTCAGGCCGTCATCAAGTGGGACCCGGCCGCCGTCGAGGCCGCGGGCAAGTCGCCCATCTCGCCGATCGTGGCGCTGGAGGCGAACCCCGACTCGCTCGGCGACCTGCGGGAGGACGGCGACGCCGTCTCCGGCGAGGCCCTGTTCAGCTGGAGCTGACCTCTTACTTTGCACACACCCGCCCCGCAGGAGTTGTCGGGGCGGCCCGGCACACAGCGGTTCCCGGCGGGGCCGCTCCTCTCAGCGGAGACAGGTGACATGAAGAAGACGCTGCGCGGCGTGGGTGTCAGCCACGGGGTCGCGATCGGCCAGGTGCGGCACATGGGGACGGCGGTGCTGGAGCCCCCGGCCACCCAGATCCCGACCGAGGACGCCCCCCGCGAGCAGGCCCGTGCCCAGGCCGCCGTCGAGGCGGTCGCCGCGGACCTGATCGCCCGCGGCAACCTGGCCGGTGGCGAGGCGCAGGCCGTCCTGGAGGCCCAGGCGCTGATGGCGCAGGATCCGGAACTGATGGCCGACGTGTCCCGCCGGATCGCCGTCGGCAGCAGCGCCGAGCGCGGTGTGTACGACGCCTTCGCCGCCTACCGGGCACTGCTCGCCTCCGCCGGCGACTACCTGGCCGGGCGGGTCGCCGACCTGGACGACGTCCGCAACCGCATCGTGGCCCGGCTGCTGGGCGTGCCGATGCCGGGCGTGCCGGACAGCGACGAGCCGTACGTGCTGTTCGCTCGGGACCTGGCGCCGGCCGACACCGCGCTGCTCGACCCGACGCTGGTGCTCGGCTTCGTGACCGAGGAGGGCGGGCCGACCAGCCACAGTGCCATCCTGGCGCGGGCGTTGGGCGTGCCGGCCGTGGTCGCGCTGCCCGCTGCGACGGACGTCGCCGAGGGCACCGTCGTCGCCGTGGACGGCAGCTCCGGTGACGTGCTGCTGGAGCCCTCGCAGGAGAAGCAGGACGAGCTGCGGGCGGTCGCCGCCCAGCGCAAGGCCGCGCTGGCCGCGTCCTCCGGACCGGGGCAGACCTCGGACGGGCACCGCGTGCCGCTGCTGGCCAACGTGGGCGGCCCGGCGGACGTGCCGGCCGCGCTGGAGAACGGCGCCGAGGGCGTCGGCCTGTTCCGGACCGAGTTCCTCTTCCTGGACGACTCCGCGAAGGCGCCCACCGAGGCCAAGCAGGTCGAGGCGTACCGCAAGGTGCTGGAGGCGTTCCCGGAGGGCCGGGTCGTGGTCCGGGCGCTGGACGCGGGCGCGGACAAGCCGCTGGACTTCCTCACCCCGGCCGACGAGCCGAACCCGGCGCTGGGCGTGCGCGGTCTGCGCACCCTGCTGGAGCACCCGGAGGTGCTGCGGACGCAGCTGCGGGCGCTGGCCAGGGCCGCCGAGGGCCTGCCGGTGCACCTTGAGGTGATGGCCCCGATGGTGGCCGACCGCAAGGACGCCAAGGACTTCGCCCAGGCGTGCCGCGAGGCGGGGCTGGAGGCCAAGTTCGGCGCGATGGTGGAGATCCCGTCGGCCGCGCTGCGGGCCCGGTCGATCCTCCAGGAGGTCGAGTTCCTGTCGCTGGGGACCAACGACCTCGCGCAGTACACCTTCGCCGCCGACCGTCAGGTCGGCGCGCTGGCCCGGCTGCAGGACCCGTGGCAGCCGGCGCTGCTGGACCTGATCGCCGCGGCCGCCGAGGCGGCGCAGGCGACCGGCAAGAGCTGCGGCGTCTGCGGTGAGGCGGCCGCCGACCCGCTGCTGGCCGTGGTGCTGACCGGTCTGGGCGTCACCAGCCTCTCGATGGGCTCGGCCTCGATCCCCTACGTGCGGTCGACGCTGGCCAAGTACACGCTGGCGCAGTGCCGCCGGGCGGCGGAGGCGGCCCGGGCGACGGACAGCGCCGAGGAGGCGCGGGCCGCCGCGCAGCAGGTGCTGTCGGGCGAGTAGGACAGGCGAACAGCAGGAAGGGGTGCTCCCACCGGGTCGGTGGGAGCACCCCTTCGGCGTTTCCGGTCAGGCGGGGCTCTGCCGGTCGCGGCGGAGCCGCTCGAAGAAGCGCAGGTGGTCGATGTCGTCGACGGAGCCGGGGTTGACGGCCTGCTCCAGCGGGGTGCCGGAGAGGATCCGCTTGACCGGGACCTCGATGCGCTTGCCGGTGAGGGTGTGCGGGAGGCCGCGCACCGCGATGACCTCGTCGGGGACGTGGCGCGGGGAGAGCTCGGTGCGCAGCGAGGTGCGGATGCGGCCGATCAGCCCCTCGCCGAGCTCGGCGCCGGGGGCGAGGACGACGAACAGCGGCATCCAGTAGCCGCCGTCGGGCTCCTCCAGGCCGATGACCAGGGATTCGGCGATCTCGGGAAGGCGCTCGACGACCTCGTAGATGTCCGAGGAGCCCATCCGGACGCCCTGGCGGTTGAGCGTGGAGTCGGAGCGGCCGTGGATGACGACGGTGCCGCGGGAGGTGACGGTGATCCAGTCGCCGTGGCGCCAGACGCCGGGGTACACGTCGAAGTAGCTGTCGTGGTACCGGGTGCCCTCGGGGTCGTTCCAGAAGCCGGTGGGCATCGACGGGATGGGCTTGGTGACGACGAGTTCGCCGACGGTGTCGGTGTGCGGGTGGCCCTGGACGTCCCAGGACTCGACGGCGGCGCCGAGGCAGGGGGCCTGGATCTCGCCGAGGTGGACGGGCAGGGTGGGGACGCCGCCGACGAAGCAGGAGCAGACGTCGGTGCCGCCGCTGACGGAGGCGAGCCAGACGTCCTCCTTGACCTCCTCGTAGATCCAGCGGAAGCCGTCGGGCGGGAGCGGGGAGCCGGTGGTGCCGATGCAGCGGACGGCGGAGAGGTCGAGGTCGCGGCCGGGGTGCAGCTCGGCCTTCCGGCTGGCGATCACGTAGGCGGCGGAGGTGCCGAGGACGGTGGCGCGGGTGCGGGCGGCGACCGACCAGAGGGCGCCGGTGTCGGGGTGGCCCGGGCTGCCGTCGTAGGTGACGATCGTGGCCCCGACCAGGAGGCCGGCCAGCAGGAAGTTCCACATCATCCAGCCGGTGGAGGTGTACCAGAGGAAGCGGTCCCGGGGGCCGAGGTCGAGGTGGAGGCCGGCCTGCTTGAGGTGTTCGAGCAGGATGCCGCCCTGGCTCTGGACGATGGCCTTGGGCAGGCCGGTGGTACCGGAGGAGTAGAGCACCCAGAGCGGGTGGTCGAAGGGGACGGCCTCGTAGACCGGCTCGACGTCGTCGGCGACCAGGTCGTCCCAGTACAGGGCGCCCTCGGGGGCGGGGGCGCCGAGCAGCGGGACGTGGACGACGGTGCGCAGGGTGGGGAGTTCGCGGCGCAGTTCGGCGACGACCTCGGTGCGGTCGTGGTCCTTGCCACCGTAGTGGTAGCCGTCGACGGCGAAGAGGACGGCGGGTTCGATCTGCTGGAGGCGGTCCAGGACGCTGCGGGCGCCGAAGTCGGGGGCGCAGCTCGTCCAGATCGCACCGACGGCGGCGGTGGCGAGGAGGGCGACGGCGGCCTGCGGGATGTTGGGCAGGTAGGCGCTGACGCGGTCGCCGGGGCCGATGCCCCGGGCGCGCAGGGCGGCGGCCAACGAGCCGACCTGGCGGCGCAGTTCGGACCAGGTGAGGACGGCCGGCTGCTCGGTGGTCTCGTCGAGGTGCAGGACGGCCGGGCGGTCGGCGTTGGCCGGGTCCTCGGCGGCGCGCAGGGCGTGTTCGGCGTAGTTGAGGCGGGCGCCGGGGAACCAGCGGGCGCCGGGCATGGCGGGGTCGGCGAGGACGGCCTCGGGGGCCTGGGTGAAGCGGACGTCGAACCACTGGGTGATCGCGGTCCAGAAGCGATCGAGGTCGGCGGTGGACCAGGCGTGCAGGTCGGCGTAGCGCTGGGCGGCCTGCTGGTCGTCGGCGGCCGGGGCGAGCGGGGCGGCCGGGGCGCCGTGGTGTTCGGCGGCCCAGGCCTGGAAGGCCACCAGGCTGGTGGCTGCGGCGCGAGCGGGGTTGGGGCGCCAGAGCGGTTGGTCCTGGGGTGGGGTGCTCACGGTGGTGGTCTCCCGGCCGGTGGTGGGGACGGGAGTGCTTGTGGCAGGCCCGTCCGGTTGGGCTGTCGGTGCAGACCATGCCATGCGAGCGGCCGCTGCGCCAGGGTCCGCCCGGTGGGTGCCGGGCCGGTCAGCGGCCGGAGATCCCGCCGCTGGACTCGCCGCCGAACTCGCCGCCGAACCAGGAGCGGGAGACCCGGGTGTGGAAGGGGAAGGCGAGCGGGGTGTCGGGGGCGGCGAGCTGCCAGCCGTCGGTCTCGTCGGTGGGGCGCGAGGGCGGGAGGGCGGCGAGCGGGCGGGCCGGGAGCAGGCCGAAGAGGCAGAGGAAGCCGCCCCTGGCGTCGGAGTCGGTGGCGACCAGGGTGATGTCGGCGGCGTCGGCCAGGATGCCGGTCTCCTCGCACAGTTCGCGCACGCACGCCTGCTGCCAGCTCTCTCCGTAGTCCACGTAACCGCCGGGGAAGGCGAGTTCGCCGTAGCCGGGCTCGATGGTGCGGCGGATGACGACGAGGGTGGGGTCGGCGTCGGGGCGGGTGACCGGGAGGAGGGTGACCACGACGGGCAGCGGGTTGCGGTAGCTGATCTCGGCGCAGCCGGGACAGGTGCGGGGCCAGCGGTCCGTGCCGACCGGGTAGGGCGTGCCGCAGAAGTGGCAGTGGGAGAACGGCTGGTTGACCGTGCGTGTCGGGTCGTCAGTGGTCATGGCCGGATGGTAGCCGGGTGCGCGCGGCTGCCGTCAGCGGAGCTCGCCGTCGCGGGTGGGGCGGAGCAGGGCGGGGTGCAGGAGGCTGGCGTCGCCGGCGTGGTAGGTGCGGGCCCGGGGGCCGCCGCGGGCGCCGCCGCGGGCGGTGGTGGCGCCGGTGCTCTCGACGAAGCCGGGGACGGAGAGGACCTTGCGGTGGAAGTTGCCGGGGTGGAGCTTCTCGTCCCAGACGGCCTCGTAGACGGCGCGCAGGTCGGGGATGGTGAAGTCGTAGGGCAGGAAGGCGGTGGCGAGCGGGCTGTACTCGAGTTTGGCCCGGACGCGGTCGAGGCCGTCGGCGAGGATGCGCGCGTGGTCGAAGGCGAGCGTGCGGGAGGACTGGCCGGTGGGCCCGCCGACACCACCCCCGTGGGTGTCGGCGGGCGCACCGGCGGTTCCGGGTCGGCCGCAGGGCCGTGTGCCCAGGTCGAGGTCGGCGACGGGGTGCCAGGTGGCGGCTGCGGCGTCCGTGCCGGCCTGCGGGTCGGGCAGGTCGGGGGCGAAGGCGAGGTAGGCGACGGAGACGACGTGCATGCGCGGATCTCGCTCGGGGGCGCCGTAGGTGCCGAGCTGTTCGAGGTGGACGCGGCAGAGCGCGGCCTCGACCTCGGAGCCGCCGAGCAGGCCGGTCTCCTCGGCGAGTTCGCGGGCGGCGGCCTCGTCCAGGCTCTCCTCTCCGGCGCGCAGGAAGCCGCCGGGCAGGGCCCAGCAGCCCTGGTGGGGCGGGGCGCCGCGCTGGACGAGCAGGACGTGCAGGCCGCCGTGGCGCAAGGTCAGGGCGACCACGTCGACGGTGACGGCGATCGGGGCGTAGGCGCGCGGGTCGTAGGCGGCGAGCCACTCCTGCTCGCTCGCGGGCGTGGTCGAGGGCGGGGTGGACGGGTCGTCCGCTTCCATCACCGGCTCCTCTCCGCGCTTGCCGCCGTACGGGGTGCTGTCGTTCTCCGGCTGAGCACAACGTAGCGATTCCGTTCCCCAGCGGCAAATGGTTTTCCGGGTCCGCGGGGGAGCCCGGCTTCTAGGCTGTGACCAGGAACGACCGCGCCCGAGGAGGCCCCATGCCCACTGCTCCCCCGCCGGACTTCGCCGCGGCGCTGGCGACCGGTCCGCTGGTGCTGGACGGCGGGATGTCGAACCAGCTGGCGGCGGCCGGGCACGAGCTCCTCGACGAGCTGTGGTCGGCGCGGCTGCTGGCGGACGCGCCGGAGGCGGTGGTGGCGGCGCACCGGGCGTACTTCGCGGCCGGGGCGGACGTCGCCATCACGGCGAGCTACCAGGCGAGCTTCGAGGGCTTCGCCCGGCGCGGAACGGGCCGGGCCCAGGCCTCGCGGCTGCTGGCGCGCAGCGTGGAGTTGGCCCGGGAGGCGGCGCGGGCCGAGCCGGGCGGGCGGCGGCGCTGGGTGGCGGCGTCGGTGGGGCCGTACGGGGCGGTGCTGGCGGACGGCTCGGAGTACCGGGGCCGGTACGGGCTGAGCACCGCGGAGCTGGTGGCCTTCCACCGGCCGCGCCTGGAGGCGCTGGCGGCGGCCGGGCCGGACGTGCTGGCGCTGGAGACCGTGCCGGACGCGGACGAGGCGCGGGCGCTGCTGGAGCTGGTGCGCGGGCTGGGCGTACCGGCCTGGCTGTCGTTCAGCGTGGCGGGCGACCGGACCAGGGCGGGCCAGCCGCTGGCGGAGGCGTTCGCGCTGGCGGCCGGGGTGGACGAGGTGCTGGCGGTGGGCGTGAACTGCTGCACCCCGCAGGACGCGGACCGGGCGGTGGCGCTGGCGGCCGAGGTGACCGGCAAGCCGGTGGTGGTGTACCCGAACAGCGGGGAGGAGTGGGACGCCGCGCGCCGGGACTGGCGCGGCGAGCCGACGTTCCGCTCGGCCCGGGTAGGCGGCTGGCTGGCGGGCGGCGCACGGCTGGTGGGCGGCTGCTGCCGGGTGGGGCCGGACGGGATCGCCGCGCTGGCGGCGGAGGTCGCGGTGCGGCGGGGGCGCTCCGGCGGCATCGAGGAGTGAGGGACGTCGGCGGGCGAGGGACATCCGGGGGTGAGGGACGTCCGGGGGTGAGCGGCGCAGGCGGGTCGGCGAGCGGCGGAGGTTAACAAACGGCCGAGCGCGGGTTACCGAGGGGGAAGGTGCACGGACCGGCGACGGCCTGGCAGACTCGTCCCGTTACCACTGCGGTCGACAATGTCGACCGCCTGTCAGCGCGGAGGTCCCCATGCCCGGCCCGATCCAGTCGCTCTCCCGGGCCGCCGCGATCTTGCGCCTGCTGGCCGGCGGTGAGCGCCGCCTGGGCCTGTCCGAGGTCGCGACGTCGCTGGACCTCGCCAAGGGCACCGCGCACGGCATCCTGCGCACGCTCCAGCAGGAGGGGTTCGTCGAGCAGGACGCGGAGAGCGGCAAGTACCAGCTGGGCGCCGAACTGCTGCGGCTGGGGCAGAGCTACCTGGACGTGCACGAGCTGCGGGCGCGGGCGCTGGTCTGGGCGGACGACCTGGCCCGGGCGGCCGGCGAGACCGTCTACCTGGGGGTGCTGCACCAGCAGGGCGTGCTGGTCGTGCACCACGTCTTCCGGCCGGACGACACCCGGCAGGTGCTGGAGGTCGGCTCGATGCAGCCGCTGCACAGCACCGCGCTGGGCAAGGTGCTGCTGGCCTACGACCCGGTCGCGCGCGGCGAGTTGGGCGACGGGCCGTACGAGTCGTACACCCTGCGCACGCTGACCGAGGCGGCCGACGTGGACGCCGAGTGCGCGCTGATCCGCGAGCGCGGCTGGACGGACTCGATCGAGGAGACCTGGGAGGGCGTGGCCTCGATCGGCGCGCTGATCCAGGACCGGCGGCGCAACCCGGTGGGCGCGGTGTGCATCAGCGGCCCGGTGGAGCGGGTCTGCGAGGACGGCTTCGTGAAGCCGTCGCTGGTGGCCTCGGTGCGCAGCGCGGCACGGGCGATCTCCCGCGATCTGGGCGCCGGGCGCTTCTGAAACCCGAGGCCGCACCGGCGGCCACATCGTCACGCTGAGGCGCGGACGGGCATCGGCCTGTCCGCGCCTTGGCGTTTTGACCCGGTTTGTCCCGCTCCGCTGGGTAACTTCGGGGGAAGGGTCACAGCTCCGTAACCCTGCCTTGACGTGAGGGCAACCAGGGGAGGAAGCTTCCGCATAACGGTCGACATTGTCGAACGATGGCCGGGAAGATCACTCCCCCGATGCGCTCACCCGCACAACGATCGGCCGGCCGCCCCCACCCCACCTCCGGGCCATATGGACAAGGGAGTCTTTGTGTCCGCGTTCTCCAACGGCGACGTCTTCGTCGGCGAAACCCTCGGCACCGCCGCCCTGATACTTCTCGGTGGCGGCGTCTGCGCCGCCGTGACCCTCAAGAAGTCGAAGGCCCTCAACGCCGGCTGGCTGGCGATCACCTTCGGCTGGGGCTTCGCGGTCCTGATCGCCGCGTACATCTCGGCTCCGAAGTCCGGCGCCCACCTCAACCCGGCCGTCACCGTCGCGCTCGCCATCAAGAGCGGAGACTGGAGCCAGGTGCCGCTCTACCTCGGCTCCCAGCTCATCGGCGCGATGATCGGCGCCGTGCTGGTCTGGCTCACCTACCTCGGCCAGTTCCAGGCCAACGAGGAGCCCACCCTCGGCATCTTCTCGACCGGGCCCGAGATCCGGAACCCGATCCAGAACGTCGTCACCGAGGTCATCGGCACCTTCATCCTCTGCATGGCGATCCTCACCCTCGGCAAGAACGACGGTCTGGCCGCGGGCGGCCTCAGCACCCTGATCGTGGCCCTCACGGTCGTCGGCATCGGCCTCTCGCTGGGTGGCCCCACCGGCTACGCGATCAACCCGGTCCGCGACCTCGGCCCGCGCATCGTGCACTCGCTGCTGCCCATCCCGAACAAGGGCGGCTCCGACTGGTCGTACGCCTGGGTGCCGGTCGTCGGCCCGCTGATCGGCGGCGCACTGGCCGGCGGTCTGTACAACGCGATGTTCTGACGGGCCGGGTTCGAACCCGCCGAGCACGGGGACCGACCACTGTGTCGGGCCCACCCACCCCGTAACCCCCGAATCCCGAGCCGAGGACCCTCTGATGACCTCCACTGGCAACTACATCGCCGCGATCGACCAGGGCACCACCTCCAGCCGTTGCATCATCTTCGGCGCCGACGGCCGGATCGTCGCCGTCGACCAGCAGGAGCACCGGCAGATCTTCCCGCAGCCCGGCTACGTCGAGCACGACGCCGCCGAGATCTGGACCCGGGTGCAGTCGGTCGTCCGCGGCGCGCTGGAGAAGGCCGGCCTGACCAAGGACGACATCCGCGCGATCGGCATCACCAACCAGCGCGAGACCACCGTCCTGTGGGACAAGAACACCGGCGAGCCGGTCCACAACGCGCTCGTGTGGCAGGACACCCGCACCGAGGGCCTCTGCCGCGAGCTCGGCCGCAACGTCGGCCAGGACCGCTTCCGCCGCGAGACCGGCCTCCCGCTCGCCAGCTACTTCGCCGGCCCGAAGATCCGCTGGCTGCTGGACAACGTCGAGGGCCTGCGCGAGCGCGCCGAGGCCGGCGACATCCTGTTCGGCACCATGGACACCTGGGTGATCTGGAACCTCACCGGCGGTGTCGACGGCGGCAAGCACGTCACCGACGTCACCAACGCCAGCCGCACCATGCTGATGAACCTGCACACCCTGCAGTGGGACGACAAGATCGCCGAGTCGATGGGCGTGCCGATGGCCGTCCTGCCGGAGATCCGCTCCTCCGCCGAGGTCTACGGCGAGGCCGTCGGCGACCTGGCCGGCGTCCCGGTCGCCTCCGCGCTCGGCGACCAGCAGGCCGCGCTGTTCGGCCAGACCTGCTTCGACGAGGGCGAGGCCAAGTCCACCTACGGCACCGGCACCTTCCTGCTGCTCAACACCGGCGAGAAGATCGTCAACTCGTACCACGGCCTGCTGACCACCGTCGGCTACCGGATCGGCGACCAGGCCCCGGTCTACGCCCTGGAAGGCTCGATCGCCGTCACCGGCTCGCTCGTCCAGTGGCTGCGCGACCAGCTCGGCATCATCTCCACCGCCGCCGAGATCGAGACCCTCGCCAACACCGTCGAGGACAACGGCGGCGCCTACTTCGTCCCGGCCTTCTCCGGCCTGTTCGCCCCGTACTGGCGCTCCGACGCCCGCGGCGTGATCGCCGGCCTGACCCGGTACGTCACCAAGGGCCACCTGGCCCGGGCTGTCCTGGAGGCCACCGCCTGGCAGACCCGCGAGGTCGTCGACGCCATGCAGAAGGACTCCGGCGTCGAGCTCACCGCCCTCAAGGTCGACGGCGGCATGACCAGCAACAACCTGCTCATGCAGAACATCGCCGACGTCCTGGACGCCCCGGTCGAGCGCCCGTACGTGGCCGAGACCACCGCCCTCGGCGCCGCCTACGCCGCCGGACTCGCCGTCGGCTTCTGGACCGACCTCGACACCCTGCGCGCCAACTGGCACCGCGCCGCCGAATGGACCCCGCGCATGGACGAGGCCACTCGGGAGCGCGAGTACAAGAAGTGGCTCAAGGCCGTGGAGCGCACCATGGGCTGGGTGGAGGAAGAAGAGATCGACTGACCGACAAGCCGGTCGGGGCCCCGAGCCCCGGCCGGCCGCCCGCCGTTCCGGCAGCGGGTGTCACCGCGTTTCACCGGCCCGCCGCACCGGGCCGACCGGCCTCTCAGCAGAGGCCGCACCGCACACGAGAGGAGTAACGGCGCCGCCTGACCCGCGCGCCGTACACAACCACCATGGCAACCATCCCGACCCTGGGCGCCGAGCGCACCGCCGGCCGCACCGCCTCCCGCGCCGAGACCCGTGAGCTGCTCGGCAAGGCCACCTACGACCTGCTGGTGATCGGGGGCGGCATCCTCGGCACGGCCGTCGCCTGGACCGCCTCCCAGGCCGGACTCAAGGTCGCCATGGTCGACGGCGGCGACTTCGCCGGCGCCACCTCCAGCGCCTCCTCCAAGCTCGTCCACGGCGGTCTGCGCTACCTGCAGACCGGCGCGGTCAAGCTCGTCGCCGAGAACCACAAGGAGCGCCGCGCGCTCGCCACCGACGTCGCACCGCACCTGGTCAACCCGCTGACCTTCTTCGTGCCCGTCTACAAGGGCGGCCCGCACAGCGCGCCCAAGCTCGGCGCCGGCGTCTTCCTGTACTCCGCGCTGTCCGCCTTCCGCGACGGCATGGGCCGGGTCTCCACCGCCGCGCACGCCGCCCAGCAGGTGCCCGCGCTGCGCACCGAGGGCCTGCGCTCGGTGGCCGTCTACGGCGACCACCAGATGAACGACTCGCGCGTCGCCGTGATGACCGTGCGCGCCGCCGTCGACGCCGGCGCCGTGGTGCTCAACCACGCCGAGGTCACCGGCCTGCGCTTCACCGCCGGCCGGGTCACCGGCGCCGAGCTGCGCGACCGCCTGGACGGCACCGAGTTCGGCATCGACGCCCGCCTGGTGCTCAACGCCACCGGCCCGTGGGTGGACCACCTGCGCAAGATGGAGGACGCCGGCGCCGCGCCGTCGATCCGCCTCTCCAAGGGCGCGCACGTCGTCGTCAAGCGCCGCTCGCCGTGGCGCGCCGCGCTGACCATCCCGATCGACAAGTACCGCGTCTCCTTCGCCATCCCGTGGGAGGACCACGTCCTGCTCGGCACCACCGACGAGGAGTACACCGGCGACCCGAAGGACGTCCGGGCCACCGAGGCGGACATCGACCAGATCATGGGCGAGGCCGCGCACGCGATCCGCGACGAGCACCTCGACCGCGACCTGATCACCTACTCCTTCGCCGGCCTGCGGGTGCTGCCCGGCGGCCCGGGCGACACCGCCGCCGCCAAGCGCGAGACGGTCGTCACCGAGGGCAAGGGCGGCATGCTGTCGGTCGCCGGCGGCAAGTGGACCACCTACCGCCACATCGGCCGCACCGTGCTGGAGAAGCTGGCTCACGTGCCCGGCACCAGCCTCGGCGAGGACATGTCCCCGATCGCGGCGACCGTGCCGCTGCCGGGCGTCGGCGCGCCGAACGCCGTCGCGCACCGGCTGCTGATCGACCGCGACCCGGGCTCCCGGATGGAGCCGCTGGTGGCCAAGCACCTGGCCAGCCACTACGGCACGCTGTCCTTCGAGATCGCCCGCATGATCGACGAGAACCCGGAGCTGGGCCGGCCGATCCACGAGGACGGCCCGGACGTCTGGGCGCAGGTCGCCTACGCGGCCGAGAGCGAGTGGGCGTACACGGCGGACGACGTGCTGCGGCGCCGCACCACGATGACCGTGCGCGGGCTGGACACGCCGGAGATCCGGGACGAGGTCGAGGCCTTCCTCGCGAAGCGCGGGACCAAGTAGGCGCAGCCGAGCAGGCGCGGCGTCGCCGAGGGCGGGCACCCGGGTTCTCCGGGTGCCCGCCCTTCGTGCGCCCGGCTCGCCCAGTCGGCCGCTCAGACCGGCGTGCCCGCCTTGATGACGTGGCGGAGGTGGCGGTCGGGGCGGGTGAGGACGGTGAGGTCAGCCAGCGGGTCACCGTCGACGAGGAGGAGGTCGGCGTGGGCGCCCGGGGCGAGGGTGCCGATCCGGCCCTCCAGGCCGAGCAGGCGGGCGGCGGTCGTGGTGGCCGAGCGGAGCACGTCGGCGGCGGGCTGGACCTGGCCGCGGATCGTGAACTCCTCCAACTGGGCCGGGTGGAGGGGGCCGAGCAGGTCGCTGCCGTAGACCAGGTTGACGCCCGCACGGTGGGCGCGTTCGAGGGCGGCCAAGCCCTGGTCGCGGACCTCGGCGAGCTTGCCGAGGGAGGCCGCCGGGAGGCCGGAGCGGGCGCCGAGCTTCGCGGTCTGCTCGTAGGCGACGAGGGTGGGGACCAGGAAGGCGTCCTTCTCCAGGAGCAGCGCGATCGTGCCGTCGTCCAGCAGGTTGCCGTGCTCGACGCAGCGCACCCCGGCGCGCAGGGCGCGGTCGATGGCGCGCGGGTGGTAGGCGTGCACGGTGACGTAGCGGTTGTGGTTCTCGGCCTCCTCGACGGCCGCGCGGATCTCCTCCTCGCTGTACTGGACGGCGGCGATCTCGTCGTGCGGGGAGGCGACGCCGCCGGAGAGCAGCACCTTGAGGTGCCGGGCGCCCTTGCGGAACTCGTCCCGGGCGGCGGCGCGGACGGCGTCCACGCCGTCCGCGATCCGGCCGAAGTTCGGGCGGGACTCGCAGCACGGCAGGGCGTCGTCGCCGAGCGGGCGCAGGTCTCCGTGGCCGCCGGTCTGGGAGAGCGCCTTGCCGCCGTGGAGCAGGCGGGGGCCGAGTGCGAGGCCCTCGTCCAGGGCGCGGGCCATGCCGTGGTCGGCGCCGCCGACGTCACGGACGGTGGTGAAGCCGCGGCGCAGCATGCGTTCGGCCTCGGCGAGGGCGCGGACGGTCGCGTAGCCGGGGGTCCAGTCGGCGACATCGTGCGGGTCGAGGGTGGTGACCAGCAGGTGGACGTGGGCGTCGATCAGGCCGGGCAGGACGGTGGCGCCGCCGGCATCGAGGACCTGGACGCCGTCGCCCGCGGCGGTCGGGCGGCCGGTGCCGGTGGCGGCGATCCGGCCGTCGGCGGTCTCCAGCCAGCCGGGCTCCTCGGTGCGGGTGCCGTCCTCGGGGTGGAGCAGGTGGGCGTTGGTGATCAGCAGTCGGTTCATGACGCTGGTCCCCCTCCGGTTCGGTACGGGATGGATTCAGTACGAGCCGTACTGAATACGTCCCGTACTGAATACACCATGTATCGTGCTTCTGTGAACCCGCCCCCGGCCGATGCCGCCCCCGCCCGACCGCCCCGCCGCCGCGTCCACACCCGGGCCCGGCTGCTCGCGGCGGCGGGCGAACTGTTCCTCGCCGTCGGCTTCGCGCGGACCAGCATCGAGGACGTCTGCGCCGCCGCCGGATACACCCGCGGCGCCTTCTACTCGAACTTCGCCGGCAAGGAGGACCTGCTGCTGGCGCTCTTCGACGACCAGGCGGCCGACCGGATGGCCGAACTGGCGAAGCTGGCCGGCGCCGGCGAGGCACTGGCACCGCAGGAACGGGCCCGGCTACTGGTCGAGGCGCTGCTGAGGGTCGAGCCGGCCGAGACCGGGTGGATCCTGCTGTTCCTGGAGTTCCGGCTGCTCGCCGCCCGCAGCGAGGGGCTGGCCGAGCGGGTCGCCGAGCACGACCGTGCGGTCGCGCAGGCGCTGGCCGCCGTCCTGGAACGGGCGCTGCCCGAGCTGGTGCCGGCGGGCGCCACCGCCCGGCAGACCGCCCAGGTGATCCTGGCGGCGCGCGAGGGGCTGCTGGCCCGGACAGCGGCGGGCGGCGCGGCCGCGGAGGACCTGCTGGACGCGACGGCGGCCGTGCTGTCGGGGCTGCTGGGCTGAGCCCCGGTCCGTCGGACACGCCCGAGGGGCGACACCCGTACGGGTGCCGCCCCTCGGCGGATGTCGGCGGCGGCGCCGAGCGCCCTAGATGATCAGGCTGAGCGGCATGATCAGGGCGATCGCGACGACCGAGATCACCGTCTCCATCACCGACCAGGACTTCAGCGTCTGCCCGACGCTCATCCCGAAGTACTCCTTCACCAGCCAGAAGCCGGCGTCGTTGACGTGCGACAGGAAGAGCGAGCCGGCGCCGATCGCCAGGACCAGCAGGGCCGCGTGGGTGGAGGACATGTCCGCGGCGAGCGGGGCGACGATCCCGGCGGCGGTGATGGTGGCGACCGTCGCCGAGCCGGTGGCCAGGCGGATCAGCACCGCGATCAGCCAGCCGAGCAGCAGCGCCGAAATGTGCCACTTGCCGGACCACTCGCTCACCGCGTTGCCGACGCCCACGTCGATCAGGGTCTGCTTGAAGCCACCGCCGGCGCCGACGATGAACACGATGCCGGCGATCGGGCCGAGCGACTTGCCGACAGTGTCGGAGATCCGCGCCTTGTCGAAGCCGGCCGCCTTGCCCAGGGTCAGCATGCCGAGCAGGGTCGCGGCGAGCAGCGCGATCAGCGGCGAACCGATGAAGTCGAACACCCGCTGGCCCAGAGCCTTCGGGTTGTCGATCACCACGTCGGTCAGGGCCTTGCCGAGCATCAGCACGACCGGCAGCAGGATGGTCGCCAGCACCGCGCCGAAGGACGGGGTGTGCTCGGGCTTGGCGCTCTCCTCGGGGGCGGTGGCCTTCGGGATCTCCAGCGGGCCGACCCAGCGCTCGGCCAGCCGGGAGAACAGCGGGCCTGCCACGATCAGGGTGGGCACGGCGATCAGCAGGCCGAGCGCCAGGGTGATGCCGAGGTCCGCCTTCAGGGCGTCGACGGCGACCAGCGGGCCCGGGTGCGGGGGCACCAGGCCGTGCAGCACGGACAGGCCGGCCAGCGCGGGGATGCCGATCCGCATCAGCGGCACGTTGCCGCGGCGGGCGACCAGCAGCACGATCGGGATCAGCAGGACGACGCCGACCTCGAAGAACAGCGGCAGGCCGAGGACGGCGGCGATCAGCGCCATCGCCCAGGGCAGCGCCCTGTTGCCCGACCGGGCCAGCACGGTGTCCGCGATGATGTTGGCGCCGCCGGAGTCGGCGAGCAGCTTGCCGAGCATCGCGCCCAGCCCGATCAGCAGGCCGACGCCGGCCACGGTGGAGCCGAAGCCCGTGGAGAAGCTGTTGAGCAGCTTGTCGAACGGGGCGCCCGCGACGGCGGCCAGCAGGCCGGAGCCGAGCGTGAGGGCGAGGAAGGGATGCAGCTTCAGCTTGGTGATCAGTAGGACGATCACACCGATGCTGAGCAGGACCGCGATCAGCAGCTGGGAGTCGCTGCTGGTGTGCGGCAGGGCCGGTGGGGCGGCCGCGAGCAGAGTGGGGGCAATACTCACGCGAGGTCTCCATTGACCGGCCGCAGCAGCGCCACGGCCATCTCGACGAGTTCTTCGGGGGACGGACCGACGTCCAGGACGGCGCCGCGCTCGTGCGCGCCCAGAGGTTCCAGGGCGGCGTACTGCGAGTCGAGCAGCGACGGCGGCATGAAGTGGCCGGTGCGGTGGGCGAGCCGGTCCTCGACCAGCTCGTGACCGCCACTGAGGTGCAGGAAGTAGGCGCCCGGGCAGGCCGCGCGCAGGGTGTCGCGGTAGCGGTGCTTCAGCGCCGAGCAGGTGACCACGCCGCCGGTGCCGTCCTCGGCCCGCTCCTTGAGCCAGGCGCCGAGGGCGCGCAGCCAGGGGGCGCGGTCCTCGTCGTCCAGCGGGATGCCGGCCGACATCTTGGCGATGTTGGCCGCCGGGTGGAAGTCGTCCGCCTCCGCGTAGGGGAGGTCGAGGCGTTCGGCCAGCAGGCGGGCCAGGGTGGTCTTGCCGACACCGGAGACGCCCATCACCACGATGGTGAGAGGGGTGTCCGGGAGGTCGTGGTTCTCGACGCTGAGAGCCATGGGTGGTGCTCCTTCGTTGCCTGGCCGCCACTATCGCCTCAAAGATATGACGTATTCAAGTAGCGGAAACCAAATCGTCATACTTTTGGGCTGTGGGGTAGATCGCAGGGCGCGAGACCCGGTACGCGCCGGTGGTGGCGGCGGGGCGGGCGTCTACGCTGGGCGGATGGAGATCCAGGGGCTGCCCGGCCGGCTGCTTGACGAGCTCGGGCCGGCGATCGCGTCGGGGGAGATCCCCGAGGGCGCGGTGCTGCGCGGCGAGGAGCTGGAGGAGCGGTTCGGGGTGTCCCGGACGGTCGTCCGGGAGGCGGTGCGGATCCTGGAGGGGATGCGCCTGGTGGCGTCCCGGCGACGGGTCGGGATCACCGTGCAGCCCAGGTCGCTCTGGGACGTCTTCGACCCGCTGGTGATCCGCTGGCGACTGGCCGGCGCGGACCGCTCGGCCCAGCTGCGCTCGCTCGGCTCGCTGCGAGTGGCCGTCGAACCGGCCGCGGCCGCGCTCGCCGCGGTGCACGCGAGCGACGACGACCGGCGCCGACTCGGATCGCTGGCCGTGGAGTTGACCGTCTCGGCGCGGGCCGCCGACCTCGCCACCTTCCTCCGGCACGACATCGACTTCCACGCCACCGTGCTGCGCGCCTCCGGCAACGAGATGTTCGCCCACCTCGGCGACACCGTGGGGGCGGTGCTCACCGGGCGGACCGAGTACCATCTGATGCCCCATCAGCCGGAGCCGTACGCGATCCGGCTGCACCGCGAAGTCGCCGACGCGATCTGCGCGGGGGACGCCGTCCAGGCCGAGCAGGCCATGCGGACGATCGTGGCGGGCGCCCTGGAGGAGCTCAACCTGCAGTTGGGCTGACCTCCCCCGGCGGCGGGCCGCCCGCTGCCGGCTGCCCGGATCACGCGCTTTGACGGCAGTTCGGTGGATTCGGACGCATAGTCCTGGTTCGACGGGGCAGAGTGAGGCAAGGGGGCGCGTTTCGCGTGCGCCCGTCCCGTGTCCGCCACCGAGTCCGCGCCTGGGGGTCGATCGATGTCCGTGCCACGCCGCCGTCGCCGCCTGCCCGACGAGGTGCGCGCCGCCGCTGTCCGGGCGGTGCTCTGCCTGTCCTTCACACTGGTCGGCGTGGTCGTCGCCACGCTCGCCTCGTACGCGGACAGTTGGCTGATGACACCGGCGCTGATGGCGATGGGGCTCGGGGTGTTCGGCACGATGTGGTGCCTGCTGGAGATCCTGATCTCGCGTCAGGTCGCCGCCCAGCGGCAGCGCGCGCCCGGCTCCGCGCACCCGATGGCGGGCAGCCGGGCGCCCGACCCGCTGGCCGCCCGGCCGCTCCCCCGGCCCGGCGGGCCGCAGCGCCAGCCGCGACTGCCGGCCGCGTAGGACGCCCGCGGCCGGCGCCGCCGTCAGTCCTCCGGCACGGCCCGGTAGTGGGTGGTGAGCCGGCCCGTGTCGTCCAGGACGTGGAAGGCGAGCATCGGCGGCTGGGTGAAGGAGATGCCGGGCCCGCCCTCGCAGGGCAGCGTGACGGTGGAGACCACCCCCGGGGCGACCAGCAGGGGCAGCCCGGCGAAGATGGTGGCGGCGCCGGTGTGGGAGTGGCCGCAGAGCAGGCCGGCCACCCGGGGGTGCCGGGCCAGCACCGCGCCGAGCGCCTCCTCCCCGAACTGGCGGATCGGGTCGACGTTCGGCAGGTGCAGGACGGCCGGCGGGTGGTGGAAGGCCACCAGCGCGGGCAGGTCGGCGCGGCCGCCCGCCAGTTCGGCGTCCAGCCAGGCCAGCGTCTCCTCGTCCAGCAGGCCGTCGTCGCGGCCCGGGATCGAGGAGTCCAGCATCAGCACGTCGGCGCCGGGCAGTCGGTGCAGCCGGTTGACCGGGCCGTCCGCGGGGGCCTCGCCGAGCAGCGCCTCCCGGTAGGGCGCCCGGCGGTCGTGGTTGCCGGGGCAAGTGAGCACCGGGTACCGGCAGTCCAGCACCTTGGCCACCTGCTCGTACTCGGCGGGCAGGCCGTGGTCGGCGAGGTCCCCGGTGACGAGCACGGCGTCCAGCGGACCGGGCAGGGCGTCGAGGTACGCCATCACCTGCCCGGCCCGCCGCAGGGCGCGGCCGCCGCCGTCCTGGCGGTGCTCCTGCCCGAGGTGGATGTCACTGAAGTGCGCGATCGTCAGCATGGACGCCACGCTAGTCAGTTGCGGACTGCACCGGAACCTCGGCCGGACGCTTGAACATCCGGGTGGCGGTGATCTCGCCGTGGACGGCCGGGCCGTCCGGGTCCTGCGGGGCGGGCAGACCGGGGCGCAGGTGCTCCTCGACCGAGATGTACTTGAGGCCCGCCCGCAGGTCGGCGTCGTTGCGCAGCCGGATGACCAGCGGGAACTCGGCGAGCGCGGTGGTGTCGAACAGGCCGGTGGTGTAGATCAGTTGGACGCCCAGCGCATCGGCCACGGCCCGCTGGAGCTCCAGCAGGTAGGTGGCGTTCGCGCGGCCGATCGGGTTGTCCAGGAACAGCGTGCCGGCGTGCCGCAGCTGGGACTGGCCCCGGTCGTTGGCGCGCAGCGCGGCCATCGTGCAGTACAGCGCGATGGCGGCGGTGAGCAGCTGACCGCCGGAGAAGACGTCGGACATCTGGCCGACGCCGACCCGCTCGGCGCGCAGCACCGCGTCCGGCTTGAGGATCTCGACGCTGACGCCCTTCGGGCCGATCGCGGCGGCGACCCCGCGCAGCAGCAGGGACATGCCGTCGCGGCGCAGGTCGCTGTTCTTGCGGACGGCGGCGCGGGTGGCCTCGTCGATGACCTCGCCGAGGCGCTCGACCAGGGTGGCGTGGTCCGGGTCCTCGAAGCGGATCCGCAGGAACTCCTGGCCGGACCACTCCCCCAGGCCCTCGGGCAGCCGGGAGAGCCGCTGGGCGGCGCGCAGGGTGGTGAGCGAGGACTCGACCAGGCCGCGCAGGCGGTCGACGATCGAGCCGCGGTTGCGCTCCAGCTGGGCGAGTTCGTCGGTCAGCACGCGCAGCCGGGGCGCGAAGGCGGCGGCCCAGGCGGCGGCGTGTTCGGGCAGCGCGGCGGCGGGCAGTTCGCGGATCTGCTGGCGGGCGGGGGTGCGGACGGCCTCGTAGCGGGCGGCGTTGGCGTGCCGGACGAGGGCGTCGGAGGCGTCGCGGACGGCGAGTTCGGCGGAGGACAGCTCGCCGGCGGCGGTGCGCAGGGCGCGGCGGGCCTCGGCGGCGGTGCCGCGCGCCTCCGGCAGCGAGCCGAGGTAGGGCTCGACGGACTGGCCGTCGTCCTCCTGCTGTTCGCGCAGGCCGTCGCGCAGCTGGCCGGCGAGTTCGTCGAAGTCGGCGGCGGCCGACTGGGCGGCGTCGAAGGTGCGTTGCAGGTCGGCGTGCGCGGTGCGGGCGGCGTCCAGGGCCTCCCGGCGTTCGGCGAGCCGGCTGGTGGCGGTGCGCAGCAGGACCTGGGCGTGCTCGGGGTCGGCGGGGACGAGGTCCTCGGGCAGTTCGGTGTGCGCCTCGCCGTCGGCGGGGGCGGAGCGTTCGGCCTCGCCGCGCAGGCGTCCGAGCTGCTCGCTGGCGGCGGCGGAGCGGGCCTCGATGGTGGCGACCAGGTCCTCGGCGCGGGCGGCCGCGGCCTGGCGGCCCGGGCCGTCGGCGCCGTCGGGGCTGCCGAGGAGTTCCTCGGCGCGGGTGCGGACCTTGTTGGTGAGGCGGTCGAGTTCGGTCGCGGCGGCGGCCTCGTCGCCCTCGGCGCGGGCCTGCTCGGCGCGCAGGTCGGCGCCGACGCCGACCTTCTCGTACAGCTGGGAGGCGGCGCGGTAGGCCTCGCGCAGGGCGGGCAGTGCGGCGGGGGCGGTCTCGGAGGGCTCGTCGGCCTGCTCGGCGGCGGGGATCTCGGCGCGTTCGGCGCGCACGGTACGGGCGGTGCGGCGGGCGTCGTCGGCGGCGCGCTGGGCGGCGCGGCGGTCCTCGTCGCAGGTGCGGGCGCGTTCGGCGCAGACGGCCTGGCGGCGGTCGCACTCGGCGGCGTCCTCGGCGAGTTCGCGCTGGCGGCGGGCCCAGTTGGCGCGCTCGCGCAGCCGGAAGGCGAGGCCGGAGAGGGCGTCGGCGCGGCGGCGGGCGCGCTGGGCGGCCTCGCGGTGCTCCTCGTGGGCGGCGGCCGCGGCGGCGTGGTCGGTCTCGGCCTCGTCGTGGTCGGCACGCAGGGTCGCCAGGGCGGCGGCGGCCTGCTCGGCGTGCTCGCGGGCGGCCTCGGCGGCGGCGGCGAGTTCGGCGAGGGTGCCGGGCGGGCAGCTGGCGTGCCAGGAGGCGAGGCGGGCGGCGAGGGCGCGGTCGGCACCGAGGCGGGCGGCGAGTTCGCGGATGTGCTCCTCGCGGGCGCCCGCCCGGGCGCGCAGTTCGCGGCGCTCGTCGTCGGCGGCGGACTCGTCGTGCATGGCCGGGTTCGGCGGCACCAGGAAGAACGCGGGCTGGTCGGTGATCGGGGCGGTCAGGGAGGCGGCGGCGCCGACGGCGACGGTGGAGCGGGGCAGCAGGGCGGCGGCCTGCAGGGCCTCGCGGGCCCGCTCCAGCGAGGCGGGGTCGGTGACGACGACGCCGTCGACGAGTTCGGGGCGGGCGGCGAGGATCGCCTCGTGGTCGGCCGGGTCGACGGACTGGGCGAGGTAGCGCCAGCCCGGCAGGGCGGGGATGCCGTGCTCGGCGAGGTACTCGACGGTGGCCAGGACGTCCGGGCCGGGCGGCAGCAGTCCGCCGTCGCCGAGGGCGGCGAGGATGCGGGAGTCGTCGGCGGCGGCGGTGCGCAGGTCGAACAGGGTGCGTTCGGCGGTGGCGATGGCCTCGTCGAGGAGTTCGCGCAGGTACTCGGCGTTGCGGTCGAGGACGGCGGGGGTGAGGAAGCCGGCGTCCTCCTCGGCCCCTGACCCGTCCTCGCTCCAGTCGGTGGGTGCGGGGGTCAGGGAGAGCAGGTCGGAGAGGCGCTGCTCGGTGGCGAGCAGGGCGGCGGTGCGCTGCTCGGCGGCGAGCGCCCGGGCGGCGGCCGTGCGGGCGTCGCCGGCGCGTTCGGCGGCGAGTTCGGCGCGGCCGGTGGCGGCGGCGGCCTCGCGCAGCCGGGCGGCGCAGGCCTCGGCGGCCGTACGGGCCTGGGCGAGGGCGGCTCCGGCGGCCTTCTCGACGTCGGCGGCGTGCAGGGCGGCACGGGCCGGGTCGACGTCGCCGTCGGCGTCGATGAAGCCGGCCTCGACGGCGGCGGCGGTCTCCTGCTCGACCTCGGCGAGGCGCTGGCGCAGGTGGTCGACCTCGCTGCGGGCCTTCTGGGCGGCGGTGGCGGCCTCGGTGGCGTCGGACTGGGCCTTGGCGCCGTCGTCCTGGAGCTCGCCGGCGCGCTGCTCCTCGGTGTCGGCGCGGGCTTCGGCGGCCGCGGCGGCGGCCTCCAGGGCGCGGGCCAGGGCGGTGGCGGCGCGGGCCCGGGCGGCGAGCGCGGGGGCGGCGTCGAGTTCGGCCTCGCGGATGGCGGCGGCGACCCGGGTGACCCGGTCGGCGGCGGCGCGCTGGCGCAGGACGGCCTCGGCGGCCTGCCAGGCGGAGTGCAGGGTGCGGGCGTCGATGAGTTCGCGGCGCAGCGCGGCGGCCTCGGCGGTGGCCGCGGCGAGGCCCAGGGTGGCGTGCCGGTGGGTGAGTTCGGCGGTGATGAGGGTGTGCCGGGTGCGGTCGGCCTCGGCGGCGGTGACGGCGCCCGCGGCGGCGGCGACCTCGATGGCGAGGTCCTGGGCGCGGTCGCGTTCGGCGGCGGCGCGGGAGGTGAGGGCGTGGGCGAGGCGGCGGGTGCGGCGTTCGGCGGTGCGGTGGGCCTCGCGGACGCTCTCGCGGGCGCCGGTGGCCTCGACGATGCGTTCCAGCAGGTCGAGGGAGCCGGCGGTGAAGTCGCGTTCGGCGGTGAGTTCGGCGCGGCGGCCGAGCTTGGCGGCGAAGCCGTGGACGAGGTCGGCGAGGCCGTCGGTGTCCCGGGTGTCGGTGACGGCGCGCAGCAGCAGGTCGGTGAAGTCGCTGTCGTGCTTGACCGCGAAGAGTCCGGCGGCCTCGCCCTCGTCGGCGTTCATCTCGCGCTGGTAGCGGAAGAGTTCGGGGTCGAGGCCGAGTTCGCCGAGGTGCTCGGTCCAGCGGTCGTGGCCGTCCTCGAAGACCAGGTCGAGGTGCGGGTGGGCCTTGCCGGCCTCGGTGAGGGCGTCGCGGAAGCCCTTCATGGTGCGGCGGCGGCCGCGGGCCTTCTGGTCGCCGGCCAGGCTGATCCGTTCGGCGACCGGCAGCGAGTCCAGGGTGAGGCCGGGGCCGGGGCGGAAGGAGTACCAGGTCTCGGCGAACTTGCGCGGGTCGGAGGAGACCTGACGGCCGCGCCACTCGCTGACCTTGCCGACCACGATCAGCTCGCCGGTGACGGTGTGCTGCCACTCCAGCGCGACGTGGCCGCAGTCGTCGGCGAGCAGGAACTTGCGCAGCACGCCGGAGCTGGCGCCGCCGAGGGTGTTGCGGTGGCCGGGGAGCATCACCGAGAAGATCAGCTTGAGCAGGACGGACTTGCCGCCGCCGTTCTCCAGGAAGAGCACGCCGGCCGGGGCGGGGCGGCGGACCGGGCCCTCGGGGTCCTCGCCGAACAGGCCGATCTGCTGCGGGGCCGGGTCGGCGACGGGCTCGCCGACGCCGCGCAGGTCGAGCACCGTGTCGGCGTAGCGGGCGCCGGCCGGTCCGATCGAGTAGAGGCGGACCCGGTTGAGCTCGTACATGTGCGGCGGTTCTCCGTGGGCGAGTCGGGTTGGGGTGTCAGAGCGAGTGGAACGGCAGGCCTGCGTCGGCCACCAGTTCGTCGCCGGTGTCCGGCGGCAGCAGGCTGGCGGTGCCGTCGGAGACCGGGACGATGCCGAGGTCGAGCAGTTCGGCCATGGCCGCGCTGCCGGCCAGGTCGCGGACCTGGAGCTGGTAGCGGGCGGTGGTGCGGTAGGTGCCGCCGGCGTCGTCGGAGACCTTCTGCAGGAAGCCGGAGTCGACCAGGAACAGCACGGCCTTGGCGACGATGCCGATGGTGGAGCCGGAGAGCCGGCGGGCGTCCTTGGTGGCGCCGGTGGCGGTGCGCCGGGCCCACACCCGCCAGGCGGCCTCCAGGCCGGGGGCGTCGGACTGCGGGTCGGTGTTGTCGCCCTCGGTCGCGGCCTGCTCCTCCAGGCGGCGGCAGGCCTGGCGGACGAAGGCGTCGACGCCGTTGACGGTGATCCGGCCGAGGTAGCCGTCGTCGGCGAGGTCCTCGGGCCGGGGGAAGGCCATCGCGGCGACGGCGAGGTGGGCCAGGCCGTGCAGGAAGCGGTCGGTGGACTCGGTGGCGGCGCGGCGCGAGTAGTCGCCCATCCGGACGGCGAACAGCGAGTCCTCGGCGGCGGCGACGGCCATGCCGGCGCGCGGCGAGACCTCCAGGACGACCAGGCCCATGCCGGTGGCGACGGCGTCGGCGAGCCGGGCGAACGGCGGGTCCTCGCGGTGGCGGCGGACGAGTTCGGCGTACTCGGCGTCGCGGGCGGGGAGCAGCTTGGCCTGGAGGCCGAAGGAGACCAGCCGGGCTGCGTCGGCGACGTCGCCGGGGGTGATCGGGGCGGGGGCCGCGGGTTCGGTCTCGGCCGCCCAGGACGCGTCGTGGTGGGTCGTCACGGGCGGTGCTCCTCGGGGCTGTTGCTGGTACGGGCGATCTGGTGGTGCGTCGAGGCGGCGGCTTCGTCAGCCGGCGTCCTTGCGGTCGGCGGCCATGCCGGCCGCGTCGAGCAGGGCGCTGCCGACGATCAGGTCGGCGCCGCCGAACTGCGGGTCGCGCAGCGGGGTGCCGTCGTCCACGGCGAACAGCAGCCGCTCCTCGCCCTGCCGGTAGGCGGTGCCGACCGGCGGGCTGGCCGCGTGGACGGCCAGCAGGGCGACCAGGTACGGCAGCTCCGGGTCCTGCTCGCGGGCCTCGGCGAGCAGGCCGGAGAGCCGGCGGGGGGCGTCGGCGGGCAGGTCGAGCAGGAGCAGCGCGGACTCCAGCTGGGCTTCGGAGAAGCGGCTGTCGTCCGGGGTGGCGACCAGGTCCGGGTCGGGCAGTTCGGCGCCGAGGTGCTCGCGCTCGACCGGCGGGGTGAGCAGCAGGTCGACCAGGTCGGCGACCCGGACGGAGACGGGGGTGCGCAGGCCGGCGCCGCGGGCGAAGAAGGCACCGGTGGGGCGGACGGCCTGCTCGACCGGAAGCCGCAGCACGGGGGCGAGCAGCTGGCCGTAGAGGTCGATGCCGCTGCGGGCGCCGGGGGTGGCGAAGGCCTGCCGGTCCTGCTCGGCGCGGAACAGCGGGCCGGCCTCCAGCAGGCGGGTCTGCAGCTTGGTGTGCCGGCGGATGCAGTCCTTGACGATGTCGAGCAGCTCGGCGGCGCGGCGCTTGTGCTCGGCCCCTTCGGGGGTGTTCGGCTCGGCCTCGTCGCGGGCCTTGCGGATGTTGGTGAGAATCGCGTTCTCGTGCCGGTAGCGGTCGGCGATGTGGTCCAGCGCCTCGTCGATGAGGTCGGGGATGGCGCGCATCCAGTCGACGGCGCGGACGTTGCGCCGGGTCGCGTCGAGGGCGCGGCGCAGCGTCTCGGCGTACTGGACGGTGCGGTAGCGGGCCTGCTCGGCGGCGAGCTGGGCGTCGGCCAGGCGGCCGCGGCGGATCAGCACCTCCAGCTTGACCTCGGCGGCGATCTGGGCCGAGGTGACGTCGGTGTCGAGCGCGCCGACCAGGACGTTGACCGCCTCGTCGGTGGTGCGCAGGTAGACGCCGCCGTCGGGGCCGGGGACCTCCTCGATCAGCTTGAAGTCGTAGTCGCGCCGGACGTACGCGCCGTCCGCGCCGAAGGTGCCGTAGACGGCGCGGAAGCCCCGGTCGACGCTGCCGACGTTGATCAGCGACTCCAGCACCCAGCGGGCGACCCGCTCGTGCTCGGCGGCGGGGCGGCCTGCGGCCTGGGCGGCGACCCGGGGCAGCAGGCGGGCGAGCACTATGTCGCGGTCGGCGCCGGTGTCGAAGTCCATGTGCAGGGTGACCAGGTCGATCGCGGCGAGACCGACCTCGGCCATCGCGTAGCCGCCGTACTCGCCCGCCAGGTTGACCTTGCGGTTGTCCAGGTCGTGCAGGGGGGCGGTGCAGGCCAGCGCCTTGAGCCGGCGGGCCAGGCCCTCGTCGGCGGCGGGGCCGGGCGCGGGCCTCGCCGCGACGGACCCGGCGGGCGGCCGGGGGCCGGGCAGGGTGGGCGGGTCAGCGATGGCGGTCACGGTGGACAAGATTAGAGGTTCGCACCGAGTTCGACCGAAACGGGCCTTGTGGGCGGGCTGCGCGGCAGGCCGGAGGGCGTGTCGGGGGTGAATTCAGAACGGGATTTCGACGGGATTCCGCCAATTCCGAACCCATATTCGGCAAACCCGTGAAGACTGCGCGTCGCTACCGTGATGATCGGCCTATGATCACTCGACTGGTCAAAGCGGGCTTCGCCGCCGCGCTGTCCGTGACCACCCTCACCGCCGGTGCCGCCGCCTCGTCGGCCGCCCCCGCCGACGCCCCCGCCGTTCAGGGGCAGCACGTGACCGCGGCCCTGAACGGCTTCCTGCCGGGCACCACCCCTCCCGGACCGGGCAAGCTCTCGGCCGGCTGGACCTCCGCCGGCACCCAGGACCTCACCGGGCCGACCCACATCACCGTCGACCTGCCGCCCGGGCTCACCACCGGGCTCGGCATGTTCTTCTCCACCCCGTACGACTACACCTTCACCGAGTCCCTCTCGCCCGACGGGCGCCACCTGGACGCCGTCCTCGTCGGCACCCGCAGGCCCGGGCGCTACGAGTTCATGAAGCTGGACGTGGGCCGCGACTACACCCAGCAGCTGACCGGCCAGATCGTCGTGACCGTGTCCAATCCGAACGACACCGACCCGACCGGCCACGTGACGGCCCTGTCGGTCGACGGGACCACCCCGGCGCCGGTCGTCCAGGCGCCGCCCACGGTCGACGGCCTCGACACCACCACCGGCCCGGGCGCGGGCGGCACCGCGGTGACCGTCAGCGGCAGCAACCTGGCGCACGGCATGGTGCTGGTCGGCGGCGTCCCGGCGGCCGGCACCTGCACCGACACCGCCTGCACGGTGACCACGCCCGGCGGCTCGGGCAGCACCCCCGTCTCCGTGGTGACCCCCGGCGGCACGGTCGCGGCGCCGGCCGCCTTCGCCTACACGGGCGCCCCGCCCCCGCCGCCGCCCGCACCGACGGTCGGCAACCTGACCAACACCGGCGGCCCGGCCGCCGGCGGCACCCAGGTGTACCTCCAGGGCACCAACCTGACGTACGGCACGGTCGCGTTCGGCGGGGTGCCGGCCGCGCACGTGTCCTGCGGCCCGTCCTTCTGCTCGGCCACCTCCCCGGCGGCGGCGGGCCCCGGCCCGGTGGACGTCACGGTGACCACGGCGGGCGGCACCAGTGCCCCGGTGACCTTCACGTACACCGCGTAGTTCCCGACGTACACCGCGTCGTCCGGCTGTTCCGATGCCCGGGTGCTCCGGCACCCGGGCATCGGCGTGTCCGGGGGCGCACGCCGGCCCGGGCGTCCGGGTGCGCGCCCGCACGGCGACCGGGGCGTCCCCGCACGTCAGGGGCTAGTTGAACATGTTCAAAAGAAGGGCCTAGAGTCGGTTCCGTACAGACGGGACAAGGCCCCGCCTGCTCTTCGGCATGGAGGTTCGCACCATGGACGCCAATCCGGGCACCGGTCCCGCCGCGGTACTGCGCAGAGTCCGGCGCTGGCTCTGGATCTTCGTGGTCTGCCTGGTGCTGAGCGGCCTGACGGCCTTCCCCCTGGAGACCGAGACCCGCTGGCTGGCCGACCTCGCGACCGGGCCGGCCGCGCCGCTGACCGACCGCTTCCCGGCCGCACTGGACTGGATCGAACGCGTCCGCACCGGCGTCGCGCAGACCAATGACCGCTACCCCTTCCTGGCCTACGGCACCGACTGGCTGGCCTTCGCCCACCTGGTGATCGCCGCCGCCTTCTGGGGCCCGATCAAGGACCCGGTCCGCAACATCTGGGTGATCCGCTGGGCCGTGCTCGCCTGCGGCGCCGTCATCCCCCTGGCCCTGGTCTGCGGACCGCTGCGGGGGATTCCCCTGGGCTGGCGATTCATCGACATGTCGTTCGGGATCGTCGGCGTCGTCCCGCTGCTGATCGTGCTGCGGGCGCTGCGCCCGCTGGAACGTTCCTTCCAGGGGCCGGTGGCCACGAGCTGAGCCGGAGCCGCCCAGCGCCGCCCCAGGGCGTGTGACCAGGGGTCGCACGCCGGTGGGCCCCCTGGGCCCGGGTCACGGGCAACGGCCTTCATCCGCAGGCCCTACCATCTGGCTCAACAGCTGCTGGAAGGCGGACGGGCGTGGCCGATGCGGTGATCGATCTCAATGCGGACCTCGGTGAGGGGTTCGGACGCTGGACGCTGACCGACGACGAGGCCCTGCTGTCCGTGGTGACCAGTGCCAACGTCGCCTGCGGCTTCCACGCGGGAGATCCGTCGACGATGCGCCGGGTCTGCGCGCTGGCCGCCGAACGCGGCGTCCGGATCGGCGCCCAGGTCTCCTACCGCGACCTGGCCGGCTTCGGCCGCCGGGCCATGGACGTCCCCCCGGAGGAGCTCGCCGACGAGATCGCGTACCAGATCGGCGCCCTCCAGGTCTTCGCCCGCGCGGCCGGCTCCCGGGTCTCCTACGTCAAACCGCACGGTGCCCTCTACAACCGGGTGGTCACCGACTCCGAACAGGCCGAGGCCGTGGTGGCCGGTGTGCTGCGGGCCGGGGCGGTCTGCGACGGACCGCTGCCGGTGCTCGGGCTGCCCGGCTCCCGGCTGCTCGCCGTCGCCGAGGGCGTCGGCCTCGCGGTCGTCGCCGAGGCCTTCGCCGACCGCGCGTACACCTGGGCCGGCACCCTCGTCCCGCGCCGCGATCCGGACGCCGTGGTGCACGACCCCGAATCGGTGATCACCCGCGCCGTCGGCATCGCCCGGGACGCCTCGGTGGAGGCCGTCGGCGGCGAACGGATCGCCGTCGAGGCCCGCTCCCTGTGCGTCCACGGCGACACCCCCGGCGCCGCCCAGCTCGCCTGGCGGATCCGCGGTGCCCTCGCCTCCGCCGGGGTCCGGGTGGAGGCGTTCACGTGACGCCCGCCGCCGTCCGGCGCGTCGGCGAGCGGGCACTGCTGGTCGAACTCGACGACACGGCGCAGGTCGCGGCGCTGTACGGATGGCTGCGCGAGCGGCAGGAGAGCGGGGCGCTCGGCGCGGTCGAGGAGATCGTGCCGGCCGCGCGCACGGTGCTGCTGGACGGCGTCGCAGACGTCGGCGCGCTGGCGGCCCTGCTGCGCACGGCCCGTCCGTCGGCGGCCGCGGCGGCGACCGGGCCGCTGGTGGAGGTGCCGACGGTGTACGACGGCGCCGACCTCGCCGAGGTCGCCGCGCTGTGGGGAGTCTCCGAGGAAGCCGCCGTACGGATCCACACCGGGCCCGAGTACGTGGTCGCCTTCTGCGGGTTCGCGCCCGGCTTCGGCTACCTGACCGGGCTGCCGCCCCGGTACGAGGTCCCGCGCCGGGCCACCCCGCGCAGCGGCGTCCCGGTCGGCTCGGTCGCCCTGGCCGGCCCGTACACCGGCGTCTACCCGAGCTCCTCCCCCGGCGGCTGGCAGCTGATCGGGCGCACCGGGCTCGTGCTCTGGGACACCGGGCGCGAGCGGGCGGCGCTGCTGGCGCCCGGGGTGCGGGTGCGGTTCACGGCGGAACGGGCGTAGCGGCGGTGCGGGCCCACGGCGGGCGGCGCGCGGGCCCCGGACGGAGCGGGACGGGCCGGCGAGGGACGGGCCGGGGGCGGACGGGGTGGGGGCGTTGAGCGGTTTGCTGGTGGTGCGGCCCGGGCCGTTGACCACCGTCCAGGACCTCGGGCGGCGCGGTGTCGCCCACCTCGGGGTGCCCAGGGCCGGGGCGCTGGACGAGCCCGCGCTGCGGGCCGCGAACCGGCTGGTCGGCAACGAGCCGGGCGCCGCCGGGCTGGAGACCACGCTCGGCGGGGTCGCCCTGCGCGCCCTCGGGCCGGTGGTCGTGGCCGTCACCGGGGCGCCCTCGCCCGTGCGGGTGGACGGGCGGGCGGCCGCGTGGGGTGCGCCGGTCACGGTGCCGGCCGGGGCGGTGCTGGAGGTGGGGGCGGCAACCGCCGGGGTGCGCGGCTACCTGGCGGTCGCGGGCGCGATCGCCGTCGCGCCGGTCCTGGGCAGTCGCTCGACGGACCTGCTCTCCGGCCTCGGACCGGCCCCGCTCGCCGCCGGCGACCGGCTGCCGGTCGGCCCGCCTCCGCCCGACCGCCCCCGACCCGACCTGGTACCGCTGCCCGCTCCCCCGGCCGAACTGGTACTGCGGCTGCGGCTCGGCCCGCACGCGGACTGGTTCGAACCTGCGGCGCTGACCCGGCTGGCCCGCGACGGGTACCTGGTCTCCCCGACCGGCAACCGGATCGGGCTGCGCACCGAGGGCCCGCCGGTCACCCGCGCCCGGGCGGGTGAACTACCCAGTGAGGGCATGGTGTTGGGCGCGGTGCAGATCCCGCCGGACGGACGGCCGGTGGTCTTCCTCGCCGACCACCCGACCACCGGCGGCTACCCGGTGATCGGCGTCGTCCCCGCCGCCGACCTCGCGGCGGCCGCCCAGGCGCGCCCGGGGACGCCGGTGCGCTTCGTACTGCTGCGGGAGCGCTGAGCGTCCGCCCGCACACCCCGGCGCTCCTGGCGCTCCTGGCGCGATGGCCGTTCGCACGCCACCGCGGCCGCCGTGGTGCGATCAGACGGCAGGGGCCCCGAACCACCTGGCCAGGTGGCCGCGCAGACCCTGCTGGTCCTCGCCGACCCAGGCCACGTGGCCGTCCGGGCGCAGCAGCACCGCGGGCACGTCCAACTCGTCGCTGACGTCGACGACATGGTCGACCCGGTCCGCCCAGCCCGCCACCGAGAGCCCGCCGGTCTGGTCGAGCAGCAGCCCGCGGCCGCCGTGCATCAGCCCGTAGAGGCGGCCGCGCTTCAGCTCGACGTCGCGCAGCCGGCGGCCGAGCAGTTCATGCCCTTCGCCGAGGTCGTAGCGGACCCCGATCGCGATGATCTTCTCGATCAGGTACCGGTTCACCTCCTCGAACTCCGCCAGTTCCGCCAGCAGCCGGCGCACCGCCTGGACACCGGGCTCCAGGGACATCAACTGGATCTGCGCGCGGGTGTTGTCCAGCACGTCGGCGGCCACCGGGTGCCGTTCGGCGTGGTAGCTGTCCAGCAGTCCCTCCGGCGCCCAGCCGTCGACCTCCGCGGCCAGCTTCCAGCCCAGGTTGAACGCGTCCTGGACGCCGAGGTTGAGCCCCTGCCCGCCGGTCGGCGGGTGGATGTGCGCCGCGTCGCCGGCCAGCAGCACCCGGCCGACCCGGTAGCGTTCGGCCAGCCGGGTGGCGTCGCCGAAGCGCGAGAGCCAGCGTGGTGAGTGCGCCCCGAAGTCGGTGCCCGCGACGGCCCGCAGCTGGTGCTTGAACTCCTCGAAGGTCGGAGCAGCCGTACGGTCCTCGGCCACCCCCTCGGCGGGCACGATGACGCGGTACGCCCCATCCCCCTCGCGGATGGCGCCGAATCGCAGCTGGGTCTTGCGGACCTCCGCCATGACGGCGGCGATCGTCTCCGGCTGCTCGGCCAGCTCCATGTCGCCCAGCAACGTCTCCACCCTGGAGGGCTCGCCGGGGAAGCCGACGCCGAGCAGCTTGCGCACCGTACTGCGGCCTCCGTCGCAGCCGACGAGGTAGCGCGAGCGCAGCCGCGTGCCGTCGGCCAGTTCGGCGCTCACCCCGTCCTCGTCCTGGCTCAGCCCGACCAGTTCGCAGCCGCGCCGGAGCTCGGCGCCGAGTTCGGCGGCGTGCTCGGTCAGCAGCTGCTCGGTGACCGCCTGCGGGATGGCCAGGACGTATGCCTGGGTGGTGTCCAGCCGCTCCGGCCACTCCTTGCCGATGCCGGCGAAGAAGCCGCCGACCGTGAACTTCCGGCCGAGCGGGAGGAACCGCTCCAGCAGCCCGCGCTGGTCCATCACTTCAAGACTGCGCGCGTGCAGACCGCGCGCCCGGGCCTCCAGGGGCCGCTCCGTCTCCTTCTCCAGCACGAGCACCCGCACGCCGTGCAATCGCAACTCGCCGGCCAGCATCAATCCGGTCGGCCCGGCGCCGACCACGATCACGTCAATCATCACAAACCCCCAGGTATGCCCGCAGATCCCGGCTTCGGCCGGTCATTCTGCGGCACGACCGGGGCCTTGCGGCAAGCCCCCCGGTGCGCTATATCTTGAGAGTGGCAAGGAGAGTCGACGACCTCCTTGCCTTCGCTGTTTCCGGCCGCTGTCTGCCGCTCGCCGTTTCCCGCTCAACGCCCCGACAGCAGTTCCGCCACCGTCCGCTGCCCCGGGTCGAGCACCGACTCCCCGTCCTCCGCCGCCCAGACGGCGTTCTGCAGCACCCGGGCGAGCGTCCAGGCGACCGCGGCCGCGCGATCCAGTTCCAGGGTCTCCACCAGGATGTCGAACCGCCACCGCAGCGCCCGGGCGACGTCGCCGGTGGCCAGTACGTCGGCCCAGCGATTGCGCAGCGCCGGGAGGAGTTCGAAGCCGGGGTGCCCGATGAGCGGCTTGGGGTCGATGGCGAGCCAGGGGGCACGGCCGCCGCCCTCGAACGGGGCGAGGACGTTGCCGTAGTGCAGGTCCCAGTGCAGCAGCCGGTCGCCGGGCTCGGCGCGGACCTCGCGCAGGGCCGCGGCGCAGTCGGCGGGCAAGCGCCGCTCGGCCGGGTCGGCGAGGGTTGCGGCCGCTTCCGGGGCCCGCGCGAGCAGACCGTCGGCGACGTCCGCCAGCCGGCGCAGGCCCGGGACATCGACCTGACGTCCGGTCAATTCCCTGAGCAGGCCAGCAAGGACGCGCAGCGCCTCCCGGTCGTCCGCGACATCCAGCAGTGAACGCCCCGGGTCGAGTCGTTCCAGCAGCATCGAGCCCGAGGCCGGTTCGTGGCCGAGGAGTCGAACCGCCCCTCGCCCGCCCCAGGCCCGGAGGGCGACCGGCTCGCCCTCCGTCTCCTCGTCCACCGGCTGGAGCTTGAGCGCCGCGGGCGTGCCATCGGCGCACCGCACGGGCAGCACCAGTGCGACGACGCCGTGCGCCGGGGGGCCGTCCGGGCGCAGCTCCCAGCGGTCGAGCAACTCGCCCGCCAGGGAGGGGAGTCGGGCCGCCCAGGCGCGACCGCCCGGGCCGAGGGACTGCTCCAGCGACGCGGCCAGCGCGGGCGGGACCTCAACGGGCGGGACTTCAAAGGGCATCGCGCGGGTTCCTCTCCGACTCCCCCAGCCTACGGTCGAGGTTCGAGGCCGGCCGCCGAGACGAAGCCGTCGAGGTTGTCGAGGTTGTCGAGGTTGTCGAGGTTGTCGAGCATGATGTTGTGCCCGCAGTCCGGGACGGCCGCCAACCGACGCCCGGACCGACGAACTGACGGACCCGCGGGCCGACGAGACTGACGGACTGACCGAAAACCCGCTGCGGCGCCTTCCCTCCCCGACCGGCCCGTGTTCCGATGACGCCCATGGGTAACGACACGCACGCCGGCAACGTACGACGCGAGGGGCACGACGGAACGGGCCCGGGCGCGATCACCCCGGACGGCTGCGCCGTCGAGCTCTGGTCCCGGCTCCCCGTCGGCGACGCCCCGGACGTCATCGAGGCCGCGGTGCCCGCCGGCGCCACCGTCCTCGAACTGGGCTGCGGCGTCGGCCGGATGACGCACCCGCTGACCGACCGCGGCTTCACCGTGACGGCGGTGGACGAGTCCGCCGAGATGCTGGCCAGGGTGCGCGCGGACGTCCGCACCGTGCGCAGCCCGATCGAGCGGCTGGACCTCGGCGAGCGCTTCGACGTCGTCCTGCTCGCCTCCTTCCTGATCCACGCGGGCGACGAGGCCGTCCGCCAGGGCCTGCTGGAGACCTGCCGCCGCCACGTCGCCGCGGACGGCTGCGTGCTGATGCAGCGGGAGGGCGAGGACTGGCACCTCAACGTGCCGCGCGAGGGCAGGCTCGGCACCGACGGCGTGTCTCGCATCGTCTCCTCGACGCCGGTCGGGGACGGCGTGAACTCCGTCCACGCCGAGTACGAGTTCCCGGACGGCCGCTGGACGCACACCTTCCGCTCCCGGCCGCTCACCACCGCCGCGTTCGACCGGGCGCTGGCGGACGCCGGTCTGACGGTCGAGAGCTACCTGACGGAGGACCGCACCTGGGTCCGCGTCCGGCCCACCGGCTGAGCGGCGGAAGGGCCGACGGAAGGGCAGGCGGAAGAGTCAGCGGGGCAGCAAAAGGTCGGCGGGCAAAGCCGGGTCAAAAGGTGAACAAAGAATAGTCATCTTCACCCCGTACCATCGGCCGCGCGCCCGCCCGTGCGCGGCCCGACGGCCGTGCGGGTCGCGGCCTGCCCGCCTGCCCGCACGCCCGCTCCGACCTGCGAGGACCGCACATGTACGACGACTCACGGATACCCCTGGTGGGTGTCTGGTGATCGACTGGTTCCACGGGGCCGTTCTCGGCCTGATCCAGGGGCTCACCGAGTTCCTGCCCGTCTCCTCCAGCGCCCACCTGCGGGTCTTCTCCGCCCTGCTGGGCTGGGACGACCCGGGCGCGGCCTTCACCGCCGTGACTCAGCTCGGAACCGAGACCGCGGTGCTGATCTACTTCCGCCGGGACATCGTCTCGATCGTGCGGACCTGGACGCTGTCGCTGTTCCGCCCGGCGCTGCGCTCGGACCCGGACGCCCGGATGGGCTGGTTCGTGATCATCGGCACGCTGCCGATCGGCATCCTCGGCAAGCTGTTCCAGGACACCATCGAGACCCACCTGCGCGATCTGCGGATCATCGGCACCACGCTGATCGTCTTCGGCCTGCTGCTGGCCTTCGCCGACCGCACCCGCGCGGTCCGGCACGCCCGGCCGATCACCGACCTCACCCTGCCGCACGCGGGCGTCTACGGCATCGCCCAGGCGCTCGCACTGATCCCGGGGGTGTCCCGCTCCGGCGGCACGATCAGCGCGGGCCTGCTGCTCGGCTACAGCCGGGAGGCGGCGGCCCGCTACTCCTTCCTGCTGGCGATCCCGGCGGTGCTCGCCTCGGGGGCGCTGGAGCTGTTCAAGATCGGCGAGGGCCCGGCACCGGCCTGGGGGCCGACCATCCTGGCCACCGCGATCGCCTTCGCGGTCGGCTACGCGGCGATCGCCTGGTTCCTCAAGTACATCTCGCACCACAGCTTTCTGCCGTTCGTGGTCTACCGGGTGCTGCTCGGCGTCCTGATCATCGGACTGGTGGCCGGCGGCGTGCTGGCCCCGGACGCGGGCGTCGTGAAGTAGAACCGCGTTCTACCAGGACAGCGTTCCAGCGCGACCCCGGAACAGCACCGCTCCGGAAAGCAGTGGGCCGGGACACCCGAGGGGGTGTCCCGGCCCGTCGTTCGCCAGAACCGGGAAGGCGGCCACCGGCCTGCGAGGCCCTACCGCCCGAACTCCCGGGCGGCCGTCAGCCGGCCACGGACGGCGGCGTGGACCTCGGCCTCCTCGGCCGGATCGGCCGCGAGCCGGCGCAGGCGCTCCAGCACGCGCGCGTCACCCGTGGTGGCGACATGGCGCGCGGCGAGCTCCCGCGTGGACTCCTCGCAGTCCCAGAGGCACTCGACGGCGGGGCCCTCGGGAAAGTGCACATCCGTCACGGCGAGCGCCCGGGCGGCGCGGCCGCGCAGTTCGGAGGAGGCGGCCTCCCCGTAGATGTGGCGCAGCACGGGGACGGCGTCGGCGGCGACCAGCCGCCCCGCACCGTCGACCAGCGAGCCGAGCCCGGTACCGCTGACCCCGCGGACGGATACCCAGCGGCGCAGCCCGTCGACGACGAACGGCGCGTCGGCCGGCTCCCCGGCGTCGGCGAGCAGTTTGACGGCGGCCTCGCCGAGCGCGCTGTCCGCGCCCCCGGTAGCCGGATCGGCCCAGCGGCGGGCCTGCGCCAGGACCTCGGGGCCGCGCATCCGGCCGACCAGTTCCAGGGCGGCGCGCACGATCCGGTCGTCGACGTCGACGGCGGCGGCCTCGATCAGCCCGGCGGCGGCCGGGTCCCGCTGGTCGACCAGGTAGCGCAGTGCCGCCCGGCGCGCGCCGGGCAGGCCGCCGCGGGCGGCCTCCAGGACGGCGGGGCGGTCCTCGGGCCGGACGACGGCGGTCAGGCAGCGGGCGGCCGCGGCGGCCCGGCGGTCCACGGCGTCGGGCGCGGCCGGATCGGGCTCGTCGGGCGCGGGCCGACTGTCGGCTCCGCCGAGAAAGGCGCCGGCCCCGAGGGCGCCCAGGCTCCCCTGGTCGGCCCAGGCCAGGACGTCGGCGGTGGACCAGCCCGGAGTGACGCCGCCGCGGTTGATCTGGCGCTGCCAGAGGTCGAAGGGTGACTGCTCGCTGGCCGCCGCCACTCTCGGGTGGTAGGCCGCCCACAGCCGCCAGGGCCGGGGCTCGTAGGCGTTGCGGATGAACTCGCGCAGCTCGGCGTCACCCTCGGGGCCCGGGGCGAAGCGGTCCAGGACGGCGGTGCCGAGCAGCAGCAGGCCGCGGTCGTCGTCGCGCAGGGCGAGCTCGTCGAGGGCCCAGGCCCAGTTGGCGCCGGTGGCGGTGTACTCGCGCAGCATCAGCAGCGCGTCGCGCCGGCCGTACGCGGCGAGGTGGCCCAGGACGGACAGGGCGAGGCCGGTGCGGTTCTCGTCGTCGCTGACGAGGTCCTCGGCGGAGTGGAGGTGGTCCTCGATGCCGTCGAGGGGCGCTTCCAGCTCCATGTAGAGGCGGGCGTAGTAGAGGGAGCGGTTCTCGACCTGCCAGTCGGCTCGCGGATCCCTGGTGACGCACTCCTCCAGCGCGGCGATGGCCTCGGTACGGTCGGCGGCCAGCGCGTGGAGCTGCCCGTCACCGCGGCCTCGCTGCAGGAGGCCGAGGAGGCTGGCACTGGGTGCTATCACTGGCTCGAACATGAGGTCAGCATCCGTTGCGGCGGTCGTAGTGGCAACGGGATTTCCGTCGCCGGGGTCTCTGGTCGGTACTGCGGTGGGCGCCCGGGCGCCGGAATCACCGAAGGTTACCGCCTCGCGCCACCTTCCGCACACAGGGCGACGACGGCTCCTGCCACAGTGGCATATGCCAGGGGAATTTTGCCTGCGTTATGTCCAAATCGCCCGCAGGGGTGAGAGCGCTGTGCCACAGTCTTCTCACCACCGGCGGCCCGCACGCGGCGGGCTTCCCCTGAGCGATGGACCCGCCATGAAGATGCCCATAGGCGTCGCCCGCCCGCCGGACACCGCCACGGTGGACGGCGCCCCGGCGGGCGCGACGGACGACGGCGCGCGCGGTGAGCCGAGCGGCGACGCCGACAGCGGAACGGACGGCAGAGTGGACGGCACGGCGCAGGAGCCGTCCAAGAACCCCGACCTCGGCGACGGACCCGGCGCCGACGACGGCCTCGACCACCTCATCGGCTCAGCCGAATGGGACCTCCTCACCGACCGCGTCCGCTGGAACGCGGACACCTACCGACTCCTCGGCTGCGACCCGGGCAACGGCCCGCTCAGCCTCGACCGGCTGCCCGACCGCCTCCCCGAGGCCGACCGGCCCGTGCTGCGCCGGATGATGACCGACGCCCTGGTCCACGGCCGCACCTCCGCCGGAACCCTGCGGATCCGCCGCGACGGCGCCCCGCACGCCAGCGTCGAGTGCGCGGGCGAGCCCGTCCTCGGCACGGACGGCACCGTCACCGCCCTGCGCATGCTGCTGCGGCCAGCACCCCCGAACTGACCGGGGCCGCCGGGACCTCGGAACCTCCGGGCCTCGGAACCCCCAAGGCTCAGGACCCCCAAGGCTCAGGACCCCCGGGCCTCAGGACCGCTTCGGCCGCTTCTTCGCGTCCGCCGCCCGCAACTCCCGCCCCAGCTCGGCCCGGAGCTCGTCCACCACCGGCAGGCCCCGGTAGCGCGCGGTCAGCCGGTACATCTCGCGCAGCCGGTCCCAGGTCCGGTGCGAGGAGTTCTGGCCGATCAGGTTCATCACCATCTTGGCCTGGAACTCCGCCGCGTCCGGCTCGCCGCTCAGCCAGTGGACCGAGGCCAGGGTGATCCGGTCGAACAGCGCCGAGCGCAGCTGCCCGGTGCCCTCCCGCAGGGTGATCACCCGCTCCGCGTGCCGCTGCGCCTGCGCCGCCGCCGAGGGGTCGTGCTCCGCCAGCGTGCGCAGCACCAGCGCCTGCATGCCGCGCAGTTCGGCCTCGTCGAACACCTGCATCCAGGACGGCGGCGGCTCCGGCGCGCCCTCGGCGAACAGGTCCTCGGCCTCGCCGAGCAGCCGCCAGGTGTCCTGGGAGTGCCCGATCGAGGCGTGCGCCCAGGCCTCGACGGTGTTCAGCATCGCGCGCGTTCTCGGCAGCACCCGGCCGCCGGCCGCCTTGGCCGCCGACATCAGGTCGATCGCGTCGTCGGCCCGGCCCAGGTGGACCATCTGCCGCGCGGCCCGGGAGATCGCCTCGCCGGCCCGCGGTCGGTCGCCGGCCTCCTTGGCCGACTCCGCCGCGATCATGAAGTACCGCTGGGCGGTGGGCTCCAGGCCCACGTCGTGCGACATCCAGCCCGCCAGCACCGCCAGGTTGGCCGCGACCAGCCACAGCCGCTGCTCCACCGCCGGCGCGTGCCGGTGCGTCAGCAGGCCTCCCACCTCGTTCAGTTGACCGACCACCGCCTTGCGCTGGAGCCCGCCGCCGCGCGCCGCGTCCCAGGCGCGGAACACCTGGACCGAGCGCTCCAGCGACTCCACCTCGTCGAGCCCGACCGGGCCCGCGTCGTACACGTCCACCGCGGGGCGCGCCCCGCCCTGGGTGATCACCTGGCGCGGCCCGGGGACCGAGGCCGCGTACGCGACCGCGTCCCCCCCGAGCCAGCCCTTCAACGAATCGGCGATGACCGTTCCGGCCGTGAGCGCGGCACCCGCGCCCACCAATCCACGTCGGTTCAGCATGAGGTCCATTCCCGTGAACTCGGTGAGGACCGCGGCCGTTCGATCCGGCGACCATGGCACTGCTGCGGACTGCGCCGCTCCGGACCTGGTGGGCCGGTGTCGTTCCAGACCGAGGTCCTCAGTGGTGACGACACGGCCGAGCCGCTCCGTGAACACGGCCGCCAGCACCCTCGGCACCGGATCCCGGGGGATCTCCCCCTGCTCGATCCAGCGCCGTACCCTCGACGTGTCGGTGGACAGCTGCTGCTGCCCCATCGCGGCACCCCTACGGTTGACCAGCCGCGCGAGCTCGCCCTTCGACCAACCGGTCAGGACGAACAGATCAGCGAGTCGGGTGTTGGGTTCCCTGCTCAACGAAGCCCCCAGGTTCCTCGGCTGATTCGAGGCTAGAGGCTCCGGCAAGTGCCAGGCGAGCATTCGCCACCGTTCGCCAGGGCCCGCCAGACTACTAAGCCAGTGCGCGGCGGGTGTGTTGTAGGGGTGCGCCACCTCGCCCCCGGGTCGGGCGGCGTCCCACCGGCGTCGGGGCAGTCCCCCGACCGTGGCACGGGACGCTCCCGGTCCTCACCCGAGGGGGTGGCGCGGCCGGGTGGCGCGGGGGCGCCGGGCACGGCCACGGCAGTCCGGCCGACCGTACTCCCCAGGGTGCGGACGGCCGGAGCACCGCCGTCGTCCGGGTCTCACGACCCCGCGTCCGTGCCCGGCGCCCGCGCACCACCCACCGCACCGAGTCAGGGCCGCCGTCACGCCAGGAAGCACGCGGCACCGGCCCTCCCCGCACCGCGGGGCGCACCTGCCGACGGACAGAAAGGGACCACCCTCACCCCATGTACTCCTCAGCGACGACCCCCTCGCCGACCGCGACCCGCACCGCGCTGCGCCCCCCCACCGCGGCCGCCGGGCGCCCCGGGCCGAAGCAGGTGCCCCCGTCGAGCCGCCCGGTGGCTCCGCACGGCACCGACGGCCGGTCCACGGACGCCCGGGTCCCGTCCGGCCGTGCGGCGCTGGGGCTCCGCGGCCCCGAAGCGGCCCCGCCCGTCGGCGGCCGGCTCCCGCTCGCCCGCCAGGCCGACGGACGGGTGCTGCGCCCGCCGCACCGGCCCGGCCAGGTCGGCGGCCCCGAGCGGATCGACCCGTCGGCGCTGCAGACCCCGGCGGTGCGGGCCGCGCTGGCGAGTGTCGCGCGGATATGTCCCGCGTTCACCCCGCGTCAGGTGCTGCGCGAGGGCAGCCGCCACATCCTGGTGGCGGGCACCATCGGGCGGGCCCCGGTGGTCGCCAAGTGCCTGGCGCCGCAGGCGGTGCGGAGTGGGCACTTCGAGCAGTTGGTGGCCGACTTCCACCACGAGGTGGCGGTCTACCGGGCGTTCGTCCGGCACCGCCCGCCGGTGCGGCTGCCCCGGCTGGTCGCCGCCGACCACGACCGCTGCGTGCTCGTCATGGAGCGCGTTCCCGGGCGCCCGGCGGCGCGGGAGCGCCACCCGGTCAACGCGCCCACCCCGGGCGAGGTGCGGGCGCTGCTGACCGCCGTCCGGACGCTCAACCTGTGGCGGCCGCCGACCGACGTGTTCCAGCCACGCATGGACTACCCGATGGAGATCGCCCGTTACCACTCGGTGGGGCAGCTCACCGACCGGGACGCCGGCGACCTGCGCGGCCTGCTGCACGGCCTCGGCCACACCCCGCTCCAGCTCTGCCACGGCGACGCCCTGCTCAGCAACATGCTGCTGGCGCCGTCCGGCCCGGTGCTGGTCGACTGGGAGCAGGCCGGCTGGTACCTGCCCGGCTACGACCTGGCGGTGCTGTGGAGCGTGCTGTCCGGCGACACCGCGGCGCGCCGCCAGATCAGCCAACTCGCCCAGAGCGGCGGCACGCTGGCCCGGGACGCGTTCCTGGTCAACCTGGTGCTGGTGCTGATGCGGGAGATCCGGCTGTACGACGTGCCGGGCGCCGGCGAGGAGCAGCGGATCATGATCCGCCGGCTCTACGACGATGCCGCGCTCGCCCGCCGGGCCGTCCGGGCCGCGGTCGGCACCCGCTGAGGCTCCGGGCCCCGAGCCCCCGGGGCCCGGACTCCGCTACGGCCGGCCGCCGCGCTCCAGGGCGGTCCGGCCGGCGGCCTCCAGGACGGCCTCGTCCGGGGCGAGGTGCACCCGGCTGCTCAGCACGTCCCGCAGGTAGCGCTCCAGCGGGTGACGCCGGCTCAGGCCGGGGTTGCCGGTGAGCGAGATCGCCTGCTGGACCGCCGTCGTCGCGGCCCGGGTGGCCAGCAGGTGGGCCGGGCCGGTCCGGGCGACCGCGTCCGGCTCTCCCCGGTCCACCCGGGGGGCCAGCCCCTCGACCAGTTCCTCGGCGCCGATCAGCTGGGCCTCGATCTCGCCGAGGGCGCAGCGGTAGCGCGGCAGGGTGCCGAGCGGCTCGGTCAGATTGGCCGGAGTGCGCTGGTTGAGGAAGCGGATCAGCCAGGACTGGGCGGCGCGAGCCACCCCGATCGCCACCGCGGAGAGCGCCAGGTCGTGCCAGGCGAGGGAGAGTTCGGCGGCCCCGGCCCCGTCCGCCGCGCCGCCCTTGGGAGCGGTGAGGCCGAGCGCGAGCTCGGCCGGCACCCGGACCTGCTCCAGCACCACGTCGTGGCTGGCGCTGGCCCGCAGGCCGACCTGGTCCCAGGTCGGGTCGATCTCCAGGCCCTCGCTCTCGCCGCGGACCAGGAACGTCCCGACCCTCGGCTCCGGCTCGTCGGTCCGCGCGGTCACCGCCATCCAGGCCAGCGCCTCGGCGCCGGTGCAGTACGTCTTCCGGCCCGTCAGCGACCAGCCCTCGCCGTCCCGCCGGGCCACCGTGTCCGGCAGCGCTCCGGACCGGCCGCCGGGCTCCGCGCGCAGCGTGTTGACCAGGGCGGGCCCGCGCCGGGACTCGGTGAGCAGCCGCCGGTAGCCCGCCGTCGGCCAGGCCGCCCGGCGGGCCTGCTCGGCGTGCTGGAGCAGCGTGAAGGCGGTGACCACGGCCACCGAGGCGTCCCCGCGCCCGAGTTGGGCCAGCACCCGGACGGTGTCGGCGAGCGTGCCGCCCGGTCCGCCGTACCGCTGGGAGACGGTCAGGGTGAGCAGTCCGGCCTCGTGCACCGCCTCGATGCCCTGGTACGGGAAGGTGGCGTCGCGGTCGTGCTCCTCGGCGCGGGCGGAGAGCAGGTCGACCACCCGGGGCAGTCCGGCGAGGGCGGCGACGACGGCCGAGCGGTCGGGCGCCGGGTGGCCGGAATCCGACGCTCCCGAGGCGGCGCCGGGCACGGCGGCGGCCGCGGTGCCGGACGGGCGGTCCGCGGGCGAACGGTCAGCGGCGGTGGTCGTCATGGTGCTGGGGCCTCCGGGCGGCAGCGTGGGCGCGGCAGATGCGGGCGGCACGCCGGACGGGCGCGCGGTACCGGACGGGCGGCCCCGGAGGTCGGTTCACGGCCCGCCCCCGGATCCGGCGACGGCCACGAACGGCCGGCCGCATGCCGCCTCGGGGACGAATTCCCCCTCAGTGGCCCGGACACACCGCGCTGGCGGTGCGCCGCAGGTCCAGATAGCTGCGACGGGTCAGCAGCGGGAGACGGCACGACATGTCCGCGACTGTACGAACCCGTGATCGAAACCGTCAAGCGACGTCCGAGCCCTGGTCGAGGCCGGTCAGCCCTGCTGGAACATGTCGGCCGGGAGCGGCTTCAGCAGCTGATACAGGTCGTCCGAAATCGGTCGGTCCCAGGACGCGATGGTGACCTGGACGCCGTCGCTGCGCCCGAACTGGGCGCAGAACACCCGCTCCTCGCTGACCTTGACCTTCTTCACGATCAGCAGGTCGTCCCCGAGCATCACCGGGAAGTCCTCGGCCGAGACGAAGTCGACCGGCTCGTCGCTCTCCAGCGCCGCGAGCAGCTGCCGCACCTCGAAGGGCACGCTGTCGCCGGTCTCCCGGGCGGGCGAGCCCTCGGGGAGGTTGCCGATGAACATCGCCGGGCCTCTGCCGCCGAACAGGTCGTAGCGCAGGAAAATCCCCTGGCAGGAGCCGTCCGGGCCGGTCATCATGGCCGCACCGAAGTCGCCGGGCCAGTCACCCGGGTCCATCGCGAGCACGTCGAAGTCCGGGCCGGCGGGCTGTCCGGAGCGACGGCGGAGAAAAGACATGGGAACATCGTACGTGCCCGGCACACCACGCTCGCGAGGTGGGTGGGGCACCGTCGGGAGATCGACGCTCAGAGACCAATGTTGACTCTGAGCAACCGTCCGGGCTACGTTCGGTTCAGCACGACAGCCGTTCTGGGTTTCACCCTCCGGGGGGACGGCATGTCGCAACGCGGCCCTACACGCGTTTCCCTCACTGTGCACATCGTCGTGCCGAACTGCCGAGCACCCAGCTTCGTCGTCGCACACAGCACAGCACACAAGCCAACAGTTCCATCACCACAAGCCAGATCCGCGGGGCCCCGGCCCGTCGCTCCCGCGGATCTTGCTCGGGACGCCGCCGCGTGGGGGCGTGCGGGTCCCGAGCAAACGGTGTCGCCGCCGAGTCGCTCTCGGCGTCGACGCCAGCCTCCCGGCGACTGCCGGCCCCTCGTGGGCCGGGACCGGCCGGCGCACCCCGGTGCGCAGGGGATGACTGGGAGGATGGCCTGGCGTTGCTGCCGGGTCGCACAGCAGGCGCCGTGTCTGGCCGCGTGGGGGCGGTGGGCACGGCGTCTGCCTGTGCTCATACTCTGAGCTGCGTTTGTCTAACAGTCAACAGAAATTCTGACGGGGCACGTTCAATAGATCATCAGTTGTGATGTTCGGGGCCGGAATCGACCGCGGAGCGGGCCCCGTTCCGGCGGGGCCCGCTCCGCGGTCGTACGACGGTCGCCCGGGCTCAGGTGAGGTCGAACTCGCCGTCCCGGGCACCGAGCACGAAGGCCCGCCACTCCCCCGGCGTGAACACCAGGACCGGACCGTCCTCCTGACGGCCGTCCCGCATCCCGATGTACCCGTCCACGAACGCGATCTGGACATCCCCGACGCCCTGGCTGCTGCACAGCCACTTCGCCCCGGTGAAGTCCACCTTCGGCTTCCCGCTCGGCGCCAGCTGCGGCTCCGCGCCGCCCGCCTCCACGTCGATCCCGCTGTTGACTGCCACTACCCGGTCTCCTCCCGACGGCTTTCCCGGCCAGCCTAACCACACCCGCCCGCCCCGGTCAGCGGGTTGACGAGGACTCCACCAGCCGGGCCCGGACGCCGCCGGAGGCCCGCTCAACGCGTGTCCCGCCCGGCGGCGGCCACCGGAGCTGCCAGAGTGCTTGGCAGCGCGGGGGACCACCCCCCGCCGGCCGTACGCGGGCCCCCGACGGCCCGCCCGGGCCCCGCCCCGGCCCCGCGGAAGCCGATGCGCACCGGACGCGGCCCGCACCACCTCGCCCAGCACCGCCCACCACCGCCCAGAGGGAGCAGCCGATGAGCCGCCGGGACGGCACCCGCGCCGATGTCATCCCCATCTCCGACGCCCCCTCGGCCCACCCCCCGGCGCCCCGCACGCCACCCGCGCCCGCCACGCTGCCCCGGCCCGCCTCCGGCCGGCCTCCCGTGCACGGCCGGGTCGGGATCGTCCTGGTGTCGCACAGCCAGGAACTGGCCATCGCGGTACGCGCCCTCGCGCTCGCCTTGACCGGATCCGACTCCCCCGCCCCGATCGCCGCGACCGGCGGGGACCAGGGCGGTCCCGGCATCAGCGCGGTCCTGGTGGCCGCCGCCACCCGCCGGGTCGACCAGGGCCACGGGGTCGTGGTGCTCGCCGACCTGGGCAGCGCCGTCACCACCGTGCGCGCCCTGCTGTCCGACGCCGACGAGCACGGCCTCCCGTTCCCGGTCCGCTTCGCGAACGCGCCGTTCGTCGAGGGCGCGGTGGCGGCCACCGCCACCGCCACCGCGGGCGGCGACCTCGCCGCCGTCCTGGACGCCGCGGAGGAGGCCTACCGGCAGCGCAAGGGCTGAGCGGCCTCGCGAACTCCGCCCACCCGGGGTGACCGGGCGGCTACCATCGGCGAAGGGCCCGGGCTCCCGGCCCGCCCGGGGAGGGGAGGCGAGGATGCGGACCGTCCGCCGTGCGCCGCTCAGGAGCGCTCCTTGCCCTCCCACACGAAGACCGTCGACCCCTCGCACTCCAGTGCGTGGCGCAGCCGCTCGTGCTCGACCTCGATCATCGGCGGCAGCCCGTCCAGCGGGTACCAGCCGACCTCCAGCGACTCGTCGTCGTTCACCCTCGCCTCGCCGCCGACCGCCCGGCACCGGAAGGTCAGCACCAGGTACTGCGTCACGTCGCCGTTCGGGTAGGTGACCTGCGGCGAGACGGTGACCGAGGCGAGCAGTTCGGGCACGGCCACCACCCCGGTCTCCTCCAGGCACTCGCGCACCACGCCGTCGGCGGGCTGCTCACCGGGGTCGAGGATGCCGCCGACCGGCGCCCACCTCCCGTCGTCGGCCCGTCGGCCCAGCAGCACTCGGCCGCGGTCGTCCAGGACGACGGCGACGACGGCGGTCAGCCAGAGCGGGCGGGTGCCCACCAGGGCACGGAGATCGGCGAGGAACGGGGGAATGGCCATGCGCCGCAGCCTAGGCCCTGTCCGGCGGGGCCCCGGGCCGACGCCACCGACGTGCGGTCCGCGGCACGCGGGCTCATCGCGCGAGGCCGCCCTCCGGGCGCAGCAGGGCCAGCACGGTCAGCCCGAGGATCCGCAGGTCGAGCCGGAGCGAGCGGTGCTCCACGTACCAGAGGTCGAGTTCGGCCCAGTCCGGCCGGGCGAGCGGGCGGCGGGCCTGGAGCTGGGCCCAGCCGGTCAGTCCGGGCCGGACGTCGAGCCGGCCGCGCTCGCGGCGGGAGTAGCGGACCACCTGGTCGGGGCGGACGGGCCGGGGGCCGATCACCCCCATCTCGCCGCGGGCGACGTTCCACAGCCGGGGCAGTTCGTCCAGGCCGGTCCGGCGGAGCAGGGCGCCGAGCCGCCCTCCCCGGCTGGTCCGGAAGCGGAGGACCTGGAACTCCCGGCCGTGCCGTCCGGCCCGGGTCAGCCGCAGGAGCACCGGACCGGGCGCCGTACAGCGCAGCAGGCCGGCGATCACCAGGGCCAGCGGGAGCGCGACGATCCCGGCCAGGGCGGCGAGGGCGAGGTCCCCGCCGCGCCTCATCCGGCGGACACGGTGGTGCGCCGTGCGCCGTCCGGCTCACCGCCGGGTGCCCCGCCCGGATCCCCGACCGCTTCTTTGACCGGATCGGACGTGGCGCTGCCGCCCATCTCTTCCCCTCCGCGGCACCGTCGAGTCCACGGCACCGTCGAGCCGCAAGAACGCATTCACAGTAGAGGCGCCTCGAAGCCGTGGCCCGGGAATGGTGAAAGAAGTGGGCAGAGGATTGTCCGACAGGCCGAAATTCGGTCGATCTGACCAATATTGCTCGATCTGCTGCTCGACCTACCGCCTGAAATGCCGAGGGCAATCGAAGTACAGCCGTCCACCGAAGGCCGGCCGGTCGCCGAGGCAATCAGAGCGCGGCGCGGCGGCGGTACCGCAGCAGCCCGAACGCGATCCGGCCGAGCAGCAGCACTCCCGCGGCCAGACAGCCCGCCACCGCCATCGCCCAGGCCGGACCGTCACTGTCCGGAACGATCACGGCCACCACAATGCCCAGCGCGAGGCAGGCCAAACCCACCATCGCCAGCGGAAGCTGGTGGGTGACCAGGGCTCCACCACTCCACGCACGGGCCATCCTGGTCGCGCCGTGCAGGTGGAAGGGATCACGGTCCGCATCTGCCATGAGCCCAAGGTACCCCCGGCGAACGCCGGAGGCAGCCCGCGGGCAGTGAACGTTCGGCCACCCGGTGCGACCGGCCCGCCTGCCCTGCCCGAGCCCCCCGCGGCCCGGCCCCGGTCGTGCATTCCGGCTCCACAATCAGTCCACATCAGTTCACATCAGTCCACGAAAAATCCTCGTCCCCCCGGTACAACCATCCGCTCGGTGCAGCGGTCTCAATGGCATTGAGCGATCCAGGAGCCGTTCGCGGGAAGGGTGCGAGCCCCCCACCGCGGACCGGAATACCCAGGAGGCGGAGCCGCCGCCGCCTGGAGTCGGAGGCCGGGCTCCGTCCTCCGGCGGTACCGCCACGCCGCTCGGCGACCGAGGGGGAACCGTGCCGCAGTCCCAGTCCACCACGTCGATCTCCATGGCCCCCACCAGGCCAGTCCCGTTCGTGCGCCCGCTGCCGACGGCCACCCGCCGCCACCCGACGGCCGACCGGGGCCGGGCGGACGCGCGGGGCGAATGGCTGCGGTTCGCCCCCGTCCAACCCCTGTTCCGCGCCCGCGCCGCACAACGCCTCGCCGTCCTCGCCTACCACGGCGTCACCGACCACCGGTCCTTCGGCGCCCAGCTCGACCGGCTCCGAAGACTCGCCACCCCGGTCTCGCTCACCGCCGTCCTCCAAGCCGTCACCGAACAGCGGCCGCTGCCGCCCCGCAGCGTCCTGGTCACCTTCGACGACGCCGACCGCAGCGTCCTCACCCACGCCCTGCCCGCCCTCGACGCCCGCGGCATCCCCGCCACCGCCTTCGTCATCTCCGAGCTCATCGGCACCGAGCGCCCCTTCTGGTGGCACGAGGCCGACTTCCTCGCCCGGCACGGCGGCCGTGCCCGCTCGCTCGACTGCGGGCACCCCTCCCAGCTGCTCCCCCGGCTCAAGGCCATGCCCGACCCCGACCGGCGGCGCAGCCTGCACGAGCTACGGGTCAGCGCCGACCGCCGCCCGCCCCGCCAGGAGCAGCTCACCCCCGCCGACCTGCTCGCCCTGCGCGACGGCGGCGTCGCCATCGGCAACCACACCCAGGGGCACCCCTGCCTCGGCCGCTGCGACGACGCCACCGTCCGCACCGAGATCACCGGCGCCCACGAAGCCCTCACCCGCTGGCTCGGCGAACCCCCGATCGCCTTCGCCTACCCGGACGGCGGGCACGACCCGCGGGCCGAAACCGTCCTCCAGGAGCTCGGCTACCGCCTCGGCTTCCTCTCCGACCACCGGCTCGGCCCCCGTATCCCCTCCCACCCGCTCCAGATCAGCCGTCTCCAGGTCGACTCCACCACCAGCACCCGCCGCTTCGACACCATCCTCTCCGGCCTCGAACCCGCCTACCGTCGCTGGCGCCGCCAAGCCGTCGCCTGACCGGCCGGGGCACGCAAGGGGACGCAGGGGCACCCAGAGGCCATCAGGGACAAAAATGAGCCCCGACAGGGACTGGTACGGGACTCTTGGGGGCGAAATTTGGGCCTGCCTCAGCGGCCAACCAGCCGCCCGTAGGGCAAAGCCCTGCCCTACGGGCACAGAACGTCGGGCGGGCCGACTTCCCGCGTCGGCGGCTGCGGACGGGCAGCCGGCCGCCACGGACTCCTCGGCCCACCCCGGGAGCTGAGGGGGCAAAGATTTGCCCCTCAGCTCATGACGGAGAACGTCGAGCGGGCCGGCTTCCGGCACCGGGGCAGGCGCCCTGCGCTCGGCTGCCCCGGATGGGGATCAGCTGCGGTGGCGTGCCGCGCGGGCCGAGGGGCCGATCGCCGGCGGGCGAAACCTGGCCCGGCCGCGGCTCGCCGGGGCCACGTGCTCCGCGAGGGCGGCGGCGGTCACGCCGGCAGCGTGCTGCGCATCAGGGCGGCGAGGGTGCGGCCCTGGGGATAGAGGAGTGCGGCCGGGGGGAGGGCGGCGGGAGCGCCGGCGTGGAGCACGGTGATGGTGCCGGCGCCGGTGCGGGTGGGGTCGGTGACGCGGCGCAGCGCCTGGGCGGCGACGGCGTCGGCGGAGCCGTGCAGGGTGAGCGCCGGGGAGGCGGTGGGGGCGACGGCGGCGCGGATGCGGTCGTCGACCAGTTCGTAGTGCGTGCAGCCGAGGACGATCGCGGCGGTACCGGCGGGGGTGCGGGCGGCGGCGTCGGCGATGGCGGCGGTGATGCCGGCGTCGTCGCCGTGTTCGATGGCGTCGGCGAGGCCGGGGCAGGCGACCTCGGTCACGTCCGCGGTGCCGCCGAAGTCGCGGATCAGGCCGCGCTGGTAGGCGCTGCCGGTGGTGGCCGGGGTGGCCCAGATGGCGACGGAGCCGCCGAGGGCGGCGGCGGGTTTGATCGCCGGGACGGTGCCGACGACGGGCAGCCCGGGTTCGAGTTCGGCCCGGAGGGTGGCGAGCGCGTGCACGGAGGCGGTGTTGCAGGCGATGACCAGCGCGTCCGGTTCGAGCGCCGCGGCGGCGAGCGAGCAGCCTCGGGCGAGGTCGGTGACCTCCTCGGGGGTGCGCGGCCCCCAGGGCATCGAGGCCGGGTCGGAGGAGAGCACCAGATCGACGTCCGGGCGCAGCTTCCGAAGGGCGGCGGCGGCGGCCAGCAGGCCGATTCCGGAGTCCATCAGTGCGATCTTCACGGGGCAAGACTTTAGTCGATCCGCCCGATCCGGCCGGTTCTGCGGCAAACTGCGGGAGTGACCGTCCTGGTGTGGATCGCCGCGTTCTCCCTGCTGGTCTGGCTCTGGTTGGCGTGCTGCCACGGGCTGTTCTGGCGCACCGACGTGCGGTTGCCGCCGCGCCGTCCGCCGGTGCGCTGGCCGCAGGCGGCGGTGGTGGTGCCGGCCCGGGACGAGGCGCAGGTGCTGCCGGTGAGCCTGCCGACGCTGCTGGCGCAGAAGTACCCGGGGCGGGCGCGGGTGATCCTGGTGGACGACCACAGTTCGGACGGCACGGGCGCGGTGGCGGCGGGGCTGCGGACGATGGACGGGCTGGAGCTGACCGTCACGACCCCTCCCCCGCTGCCCCCGGGGTGGACGGGCAAGTTGTGGGCGCTGCGGCACGGGGTGGAGCTGGCCGGTCCGGACGTCGAGTACCTGCTGCTGACGGACGCGGACATCGCGCACGGGCCGGACTCGCTGGCGGAGCTGGTGGCAGCGGCGGAGAGCAACGGGCTGGACCTGGTGTCCCAGATGGCCCGGCTGCGGGTGGAGACCGGCTGGGAGCGGCTGATCGTGCCGGCCTTCGTCTACTTCTTCGCGCAGCTGTACCCGTTCCGCCGGAGCAACCGGCCCGGTGGGCGGACGGCGGCCGCGGCGGGCGGCTGCTCGCTGGTGCGGCGGGAGGCGCTGGAGCGGGCCGGCGGGGTGGCCGCGATCCGGGGCGCGGTGATCGACGACGTGTCGCTGGCGCGGGCGGTGAAGTCCTCGGGCGGGCGGACCTGGCTGGGGCTGGCCGGGGCGGTGGACAGCGTCCGGCCGTACCCGCGGCTGGAGCAGCTGTGGCGGATGGTGTCGCGCAGCGCGTACGCGCAGTTGCGGCATTCGCCGCTGCTGCTGCTCGGGACGGTGCTGGGGCTGGCGCTGGTGTACCTGGTGCCGCCGGTGGCCACGGCGACCGGGCTGGTCGCGGGGGCGCCGGCGGTGGCGGTGGCCGGCGGGGCGGCCTGGGCGCTGATGGCGGGCACCTACCTGCCGATGGTGCGGTACTACCGGCAGCCGGCGCCGGCCGTGCTGCTGCTGCCCTTCACGGCGGGCCTGTACCTGCTGATGACGGTGGACTCGGCGGTGCAGCACCGGCGGGGCCGGGGCGCGGCGTGGAAGGGCCGGACGTACTCACGGACCTGAGCGTTCCGGGGCCCGAATTCGCGGGCGCGGCAGTCCGGTCGGCTCCATACTGCTCGAATGGACCGTCAGAGGATCTCCCGTCTCGCCCATGCCCACCACCCGATCGCGGCGCCGCTGACGGACGAGTCGGTGGCCGTGCTGCTGGAACGCGCGACCGCCGGGTCGGCGGTCGGCCGGGTGCTGGACCTCGGCTGCGGCGAGGGGGCGTGGCTGGTCCGGGCGCTGGCGGCGCGTCCGCGCTGGCGGGCGGTGGGGGTGGATCTGGACGCGGCGGCGCTGACCCGCGCCAGGGAGGCGGCGACCGCGCTCGGCGTGGTGCGCCGGATCGGCCTGCACCACGTGGACGCACGGGAGTTCGGCTCGGTCGAGCCCTTCGACCTGGTGCTGTGCGTCGGTGCCACCCACGCCTTCGGCGGGCTGCTGCCCACGCTGGCGGCGGCCCGCGAGCACCTGGCCCCGGGCGGTCGGGTGCTGGTCGGCGAGGGCTTCTGGGAGCGGGAGCCGTCCCGGGCGGCCCTGGACGGGCTGGGCGCGGCCCGGGACGACTACGCGGACCTGGCGACCACCACGGACCGGGTGCTGGCGGACGGCTGGACACCGGTGTCCGGGTACGTGAGCAGCCCGCAGGAGTGGGACGACTACGAGTTCGCGTGGACGGGCGCGCTGGCCGAGTGGGCGCTGGAGCACCCGGACGACCCCGATGCGGCGGCCGCCCGGGAGGCCGCGGACCGGCACCGGCGGGAGTGGCTGCACGGCTACCGGGGGACGTTCGGCTTCGTGACGTACCTGCTGCGCCAGGGCTGAACCTCCCCTCCGGGCGGGCCGCCGGAGGGCCGTCCGGTACCGGCCCGGGGCGGGCTCAGTGCCCGCGCAACTGCTCCTGCTGCACCAGGTAGTCCAGCACCTCGGGCATCGCCTCGACGCCGCCGGCCTTGCTCGGCGAAGTCCGGTACTCGCCCTGGACGACCACCGTCGGCAGCTCGTTGACGCCGTAGCGGACGAACTCGACGGCGGCCTCGTCGACCGACCGCGCCACCTCGTCGGAGCGGTACGTCCGGCCGAAGAGCTGGGCGTCCACGCCGTGGCGCACCGCCCAGTCGGTGGCGGTGGCCTCGGTGGTGAGGTCGGTCTGGTCGGTGTGCACCGAGCGGAAGACGCTGCTCTGCAGGCGCTCGACCAGGCCCAGGCGCTCCAGCGTGTAGTACAGGCGCGCGTGGCCGCGCTGGGCGCCCTCGTCCGGGCTGCCCGGCCAGATCGCCGGGACGCGCCGCAGCGCGACGTCCGCGCGGTGCTTCTGGGCCCAGGCCTGCAAGGGCTCCTCAAGCTGCTGGGAGTGGCTGCAGTCGTACCAGAAGAACTCGGCCGCCTCCGTGCGGACGCTCTCGCGCACCGGCTGCGGATGGTCGAGCTTGACGAACTGGGTGCCCTCGGAGGGGGGTTGGTGACTCACCGCGCCGGCCTGGAGGGGGGACACGGCGATCCCGGCGGCGATGGCGAGCAGGACGGTGGACCGCAGCAGCGACTTCGAGTTCACACCGGGCAGTGTGCTGTCGGCGGTTCGTTACCGTCGAGTTCGGCCGGGGCGCGCTGGCCCGGATTCGCCCGATCGGCCCAACCCAGCGCCCGGCCCGGCGCGCGGCTCGGCGCCCGGCCCGGCGCCGCAGGTCGGTCACGGACCGGTGCGCGCCCCCGGGCCACCCCCCGCCCACACCTCGGCGACCAGCCCCTGCCAGGCGTCCACCACGGCGCCGAGCTCGAAGTGCTCCAACGCGTGCGCCCGGGCGGCCGCGCCGAGGCCCGCACGGTTGCACGCCAGCACCTTGGCCAGCGCCTCGGCGAGGGCCAACGGGTCCCCGGGGGCGACGAGCGCGCCGGTGGCACCGTCCCGGACCACCTCGCGCACCCACCCGACGTCGGTGGCGACGGCGGGCACGCCGGCCAGCGCCGCCTCGATCAGCGCGCCGGGCACGCCCTCGCTGTCGCTGGTGAGCAGCAGCGCGTCGGCCGCCCGGTAGAGCGGCGCCGGATCGGGCAGGGCGCCGAGGAAGTGGGCGCGGGCGGCGGCCGGGTGGCGGGCCAGCGTCTCGCGCAGCGGGCCGTCCCCGGCGATGGCCAGCCGGACGTCCGGCAGCCGGTCCAGGACGTCGAGAGCGAGGTCGAGCCGCTTCTCCGGGGCGATCGCCCCGATCCAGGCGACCAGCAGGACGTCGGCGGGCAGGCCGAGCGCGTGCCGGGCGGCACGCCGGTCGGCCCGGCCGTCGGCGGGCGGATAGCTCTCGGCGGCCCGGGAGTTGGAGATCACGTGCACCTTTCCGTCGGGCAGCCGGAACTGCCCCTCCAGGACAGCGCGGGCCTCGTCGGTGAGCGTGGTGACGGCGGCCGCGCGGTGCATCAGCGCGCCGCCGCGCACCCGGCGCAGCCGGTTCGCCGTCCAGTAGCGGGGGTGGCCGACGGAGACGTAGACGAAGGGGGTGCGGGTGCCGGCCAGGGCGAGGGCGCAGGCCGCCAGGGTGTCGGAGCCGTGGGCGAGGACCACGTCGGCGCCGCGGGCGGCCGCGCGCAGCGCGCGCAGGGTGCCGGGGCGCAGGCGGCCGGAGCCGAGGACGGCGGCGCGTAAGTCCTCCTCGTCGGCGCAGGCGCCGGGGTGCGGGTCGGGCTGCCGGTCGAGCCCGTCGGGGCGGGCGCCCGGACCGGCACCGGCGTGAACTCCGGTGCGGTCCGCGGCGCGGGGCCCGGGGAGGGCGGGCCCGGCGGCCGGGTGCGGGGCGAGGGCGCACAGGGCGGAGGCCTGGCCCCGGCGGCGCAGTTCCCGGTGGAGGTCACGGGCGAAGTTCTGGGCGCCGCCGCGGCGTGGATCACTGATCAGGTGCAGGACGCGGGGACGGGTTCCGGCCGGGTCGGCCGACGTATGGTCGGGCATGGACCGACCTTGGCACAGCGCCCCGCGCCGTACAGCCCCTTCGCGCAACCTGGTGGTGGCCCGTGCGCCCGCGTGAATACACCTGATGTGCGCTGGTCGACTGCGGCCGTGCGCCGGCTGCTCCCGTCGTGCGCCCCGTTCCGCCCCCTCTCGCCCTGCCTCGCCCCGCCGCACCCCGGCGTCCGACCCCGGCCGCCCCATGGCTGGCGGGCCTGACGGCCACCTGCGATGCTGATCACCAGTCAGGGGGCGTCCGGCACGGGAGAACGGACGCGCCCGCAGCGGGCGGGGGTGGCCGGTGCAGGTGCTTCTGGTGGTCGACAGCGTGAACCGGACCGGCGGGGCGGAACGCGCCCTGGTCTCGATGGCCCCCCAACTGGTGCGCGCCGGCGTCACCTTGGACGTCGCCTACCTCTACGACTCCCCCGGCGGCTGGCAGCCGGAGCTGACCGCGGCGGGCGCCGCCGTGTTCGGCGTCGGCCGGCCGACCGGGGCCGCCACCGCCGCCGCGCTGCGCCGGCTGATCCGCGAACGCCGGCCCGATCTCGTCCACACCGCCCGCCACGCCTCGGACGTGCTCGGCCGGGCCGCCGCCCTGGCCGCCCGCACCCCGGTGGTTTCCAGCCTGCTCGACCCGGCGTACGGACCGGAGCAGTCGGCGGCGCACGGGGCGAGCCCCTGGCGGATGCGCACCGCGCAGGCCCTGGACGCGGCCACCGCCCAGGGCGCCCGCCGCTTCCACGCGCTCACCCGGCACGTGGCCGGCACGATGGCGCGGCGGCTGCGCGTCCCCCGGCGGCGGATCGACGTGGTGCCGCGCGGGCTCGACCCGGAGCTGCTGGGCACGGCCACCCCGGAGCGGCGGGCCGCCGTACGCGGTGCGCTGGAGCTGGCGCAGGACGTGCCGGTGGTGCTGGCCGCCGCCGGGCAGCACCACCGCAAGGGCCTGGACGTGCTGCTGGCGGCCTGGCCGGCGGTCCGGCGCGCGCAGCCGGGGGCCGTGCTGCTGCTCGCCGGCGCGGCGGGCCCGGAGAGCGCACGGCTGCGGGCGCTCGCCGAGTCCGCCGGGAGCGTCCGCCTGCTCGGGCCGCGCGAGGACGTGGCCGATCTGATGGCCGCCGCCGACGTGCTCGCCGTGCCGTCCCGCTGGGCGGGCCAGGGCGGCACGGCGATCGAGGCGATGGGCGTCGGGGTGCCGCTGGTCTGCGCGGACGTGCCGGCGTTGCGCGAGACGGTCGGCTCGGAGGACTACGCCCGGCTGGTGGCGCCGGAGCGGCCGGCCGAACTGGCGGCGGCGGTCGTCGACACACTGGACGACCGGGCGGCGGCGCGGGTGCGGGCGAAGGCCGCGCGGGCGCGGTTCCTGGCCTCGTTCACGCTGTCCCAGGTGTCCGCGCACATGGTCGAGTTCTACGAGCGCGCGCTGCGGGTGCGGCCGCTCTGACCCCTCCGGCCCGGCGGCGGCCGGATCGACCCGTACGCGCAGCGCCCGGGCTGCGCCCGGAACCGGCCGGCGCGTCCTGCGGCCGGTTACGCGGATCGGGTGAACGCGGTTGGACCTCGGCCCGGCCCGGTCGGCAGGATGTCCGGCCGGGGCGCCCGTCACGCTGCCTCATCTCCCCCTCCCCCGTACGGATTTGGAGTCACCCGGTGTTCAAGGGATTCCGCAGCTTCCTGCTGCGCGGCAACGTGGTGGACCTCGCAGTCGGCATCGTGATCGGCGCGGCCTTCACCGCCGTGGTCACCGGGTTCGTCACCGCCTTCCTCACCCCGCTCATCGGGGTCGCCACCGGCGCCGTCGGCGACTTCACCCAGAAGACCTTCGAGGTGGCCGGCACCCGGTTCCCGTACGGGGTCTTCGTCAACGCGCTGATCGGGTTCGTGCTGGTCGCCGCGGTGATCTACTTCGCCGTGGTGCTGCCGGTCGGCAGGCTGCAGGCGCGCTTCGAGTCGGCCAAGCCGGCGCCGGTCGTGAAGGTCGACTGCCCGGAGTGCCTGAGCCCGATTCCGGCCGCGGCGACCCGCTGCTCCTTCTGCACCTCGGAGGTCGCGGGCCGGCCGGGCCTCCCGGCGCAGGCGCAGGCGTTGCAGGCGAGCTGACCACGGGCCCGAGGCCGCTGACGGGGACTTTATTCCCGAAACATTCACGAGCCCTCGTCGGACCGTCGGCGGGGGCTCGAATGCGCCGGCGCACGCCCTGTCCGCAAAAGTTTCTCCGGCGGGCCCCGAACCGTCCACCGCCCGGTCACCGCAAGGGTTCGCCGCGCCGCCGTCCGGGTACTGTTCGATCACTGACGGCACGCCGAGGTTGTCCGGAAGTGAACGCCGGTATGTCCGTTCTTCCTACTTTCGAAACCTTTGTGCGAGCGAAGACTGTGTAAACAGTCGAACTGCTCCCCCTCCCGCTCTCCTCAGCAGGCGCGTTGTGGGCTTACCGTATGCCCCATGACCTCGCCCCGCTCCTACGACGGAGTCGGCTACCCCTCTCCGTCCTTCTCCTCCGGCACGCCGATCTACGACAGCCTCGTGGCTGAGCGCGGCGTCCCCCAGATCGCACCCATCAACGTGCCGGCGGCCCTGCCGCCGGCCATGTCGTCCGGTTACGGGGCCAGCACCGGCCCGTCCTACGAGAACCGGTACGGCAACGGGTACGAGAGCGCCGGCAGCAACCTCCCCGCGCTGCCGCCCGCCCGCCTCGCTCTGGGCCCCGGCCCGAGCAGCGCCCCCTCCGCCGGTCCCGCCACGGCGTACATCCCCGCGCAGCCCGCGCCGGCGTACGCCTCCGCGCCCCAGCCGCCCGTCCCCGGCTACGGCGCCCCCCAGCAGTACCAGCGGCCGCAGCCCGCCGCACCGGCCTTCGCGCAGACCGCCAGCGGCGGCTACCAGCCGACCGGCGGCCAGAGCTTCGGCGGCCAGAACACCTTCATCGGCGGCCAGGGCGGCCAGCAGTCCTTCGGCGCGCAGCCGATCGGCGGTCCGGGCGCGTTCGGCCCCGGGCAGCCGGGCGGCCAGCCGCAGGGCGGTCCGCAGAGCTTCGGCGGCCAGCAGTCCTTCGGCGGCCCCGGCCAGGCCGGCCCCGGCTTCCAGGGCCAGGGCGGCGACCAGGGCTTCGGCGGCGCCCAGCTGCGCCCGGCCATGGCGCCGGTCCGCCCGATGCAGCCGCAGCGCCCGGGCCCGTACGGCGAGCCCGGCAACAACGCCTACAACGCGGGGGGCCAGCAGGGCGGCTACCAGCAGCAGGGCCAGGGCTACTGAGCCACTGACCTCCAGGGCCGGACCCCACCCGGCCCGCACCCGCACCACCTGAGCACCACCCGGCGCGCTCCCCGCGCCGGGCGTACGGAGAAACGGGTCATCCACGGACCGCCCGGAACGCCCCCCACGGCGTCCCGGGCGGTCCGTGCGCGTACGGGGCTCCTGCCGAGCACCGGGAACCGGCTGGCAGGATGGGGGAATGCAGCTCACCGGACTCCACGTCTACCCCGTCAAGTCCATGTACCGCCTGAGCCCGGACACCGCCGCCGTCGAACCCTGGGGCCTGGCCGGAGACCGCCGCTGGATGCTCGCCGACGCCACCGGACGCTTCGTCAGCCAGCGCGAGAACGCCGCCCTCGGCCAGATCCGGCCCGACCTGCTGCCCGACGGCACGCTCTCCCTCACCGCCCCCGACGGCTCCCGGATCGAGGTCCCCGCGCCCGCCGTCGCAGCCGGCGACCCGCTCGCCGAGGTCGAGGTCTGGGGCACCCGCTTCCGCGCCGCCGAGGCCGCCAAGGAGGCGCACCAGTGGATCGTCGAACACCTCGGCGACTACCGCCTGGTCCACCTGGACGACCCGCACGCCCGGCCGGCCGACCCCGACTACGCCGAGCCCGGCACCACCGTCTCGATGGCCGACGGCTTCCCCCTGCTGCTCGCCACCACCGCCTCGCTGGAGCGGCTCAACGAGCTGATCGCCGCCGAGCACCCCGACGGCCACGAGCCGCTGCCGATGGAGCGCTTCCGCCCCAACGTCGTGGTGGGCGGCGCCGAGCCGTGGGCCGAGGACGGCTGGCGCCGGATCCGGATCGGCGACCTCACCTTCAAGGTGGTCAAGCCCTGCGGCCGCTGCGTCATCACCACCACCGACCAGGAGAGCGGCGAGCGGCGCGGCCCCGAGCCGCTGCGCACCCTGGCCCGGCACCACCGGCTGCTGAAGAAGGCCGCGTTCGGGCAGAACCTGATCCCGGAGCGGCCGGCCGGCACCACCGGCGACGTGCTCGGCACGCTGCGCGTCGGCGACCGGGTCGAGGTGCTGGAGGACGGGGCGCAGTGGCCCGCCGACGCGCGGGGGTGAACCATCGGCGCGCCGGTTCACCGGCTCCCCCGGACGCCCCCACGGCGCGTCCCCGGCTCGGAACCACGGGTGTGCGCGCTCGTTGAACAAGTGGTCGGAACCTGTGGCGAAGGCGCGAGCCCCCGGTGCCCGCGCGACCGCGGCCGACCGGACCACCCATGGAGGCGCGCTACGGTGGGCGGGCGGCCCGCGCGTACGGCCCGTTGAACGCCGGCTCGACGAAGGTGGGGACGACAGACCGTCATGGCAGAGCACAGGGTCCGGGTCACCCAGGACAGCGCATCCCGCTGGCGCCGACGCGCAGGCGAGTACGACACCCTCGCGGAGGCCCTCGCGGCCGCCGAACCGGGCGACACCGTGACCGTCCGGCCGGGGACGTTCCGGGAGAACGTGCTGCTGGACAAGCCCGTGACGATCGTCCCGGCCCAGGGCCCGGGCACCGTCCGGATCGACCCGCCGTCCGGAGTGGCGCTGACCGTCACCGCCGACGCCACCGTCCGCGACCTCGTCGTCGAAGGCGGCGACAGCTCCACCCCGGCCGTCCTGATCACCGGGCCGCAGACCGCCCCCTCGCTCAGCGGCTGCCGGATCGAGACCCGCTCCGCCACCGGCATCGAGATCACCGACGGCGCCCGACCCACCCTGCGCGGCTGCGTCGTCGCCAACCCGGCCGGACTCGGGCTGCGCCTGCGCGGCCCCGGCACCGCCGCCGCCCTGGAGGACTGCGAGGTCGCCGCCGCCGGGCAGGCCGGACTCGCCGTCCTCGGCGGCGCCACCGCCGCCCTCGACCGCTGCAAGGTCCACCACGCCGCCGGCGCCGGCGTCCTGCTCTCCGACCCGGGCAGCGCCGCCGAACTGACCGGCTGCGAGATCTACGAGATCCGCGGCAGCGGCGTCCAGGCCGAGGCGCAGGCCCGCGGGCGGCTCGTCGACTGCGAGATCCACCGGGTCACCGGCAACGGCCTGACCCTGGACGGCGAGGCCGAGCTCGTCCTCACCGGCTGCCGGGTGCACGACCTGCCGGAGAACGGCGCCGACCTGCGCGGCCGCTCCCGGCTCAGCCTCAGCCACAGCACCGTCCGGGACTTCGGGCGCGGGGCCCTCTCGGTCTGGGACCAGGGCACCGAGGCCGTCGCCGAGTCCTGCCAGATCCACGGCTCCACCGGCGAGTACCCGGCGCTGTGGGTCAGCGACGGCGCCCGGCTCACCCTCACCGACTGCTCGCTGTACGACCTGCCGGACGCGCTGTTCGTGCTCGACCGGGACTCCGCCGCGATCGCCGCGGACTGCTCCTTCAGCCGGATCCGCAGCTCGGCGGTCTCGGTCAGCGGCGGCGCGGCGGTGACCCTCACCGGCTGCCGGGTCCAGGAGGCCGGCACCGGCCTGTGGTTCCGCGACCACGGCAGCGGCGGCCTTCTCACCGGCTGCGAGATCTCCGACGTGGCCACCGGGGTGATCGTCACCAAGGGCGCCGACCCGGTGCTGCGCGACTGCACCGTCCGGGCCAGCACCGACGCGGGCGTGTACGTCTCGGCGCAGGGGCGGGGCACCTTCGAGGACTGCCGGGTCTCGCACGGCAAGGGCTTCGGCTTCCACATCATCGACGGCTGCCGCACCCAGCTGACCCGCTGCCGGGCCGAGCAGAACGAGCGGGCCGGCTTCGAGTTCTCCGAGCCCGGGCCGGTCGCCGAGGGCTGCACCTCGGACGATGTCGGACCGGCGGCCGGCGCGGCCGAGGTGCCGGGCCCGCGGACCGCCCAACCGGCCTCCGCCACCGCCCCGTCGGCCGGGAGGGCCGGTGTGGGCGGGGTGGCCGGCACCGCCGTCGCCACGTCCGCCGCGGCCGCCGCCACCTCGGCGATCGCCCCGATCCCGGACTGCCGGCCCGCCGACGAGGCGCTCGCCGAACTGGACGCACTGGTCGGGCTGGCCACCGTCAAGCAGGAGGTGCGCACGCTCATCGACCTGATCTCCGTCGGCAAGCGCCGCCGCCAGGCCGGGCTCAAGGCGCCCTCGCTGCGCCGGCACCTGGTCTTCACCGGCGCCCCCGGCACCGGTAAGACCACCGTCGCCCGGCTCTACGGCGAGATCCTCGCCTCGCTCGGGGTGCTCCAGCGCGGACACCTGGTCGAGGTGGCCCGGGTCGACCTGGTCGGCGAGCACATCGGCTCCACCGCGATCCGCACCGCCGCCGCCTTCGACCGCGCGCGCGGCGGGGTGCTCTTCATCGACGAGGCGTACGCGCTCGCCCCCGAGGACGGCGCGCGCGACTTCGGACGGGAGGCCATCGACACCCTGGTCAAGCTGATGGAGGACCACCGGGACGAGGTGGTCGTCATCGTGGCCGGCTACACCCTGGAGATGGAGCGCTTCCTCTCCGCCAACCCCGGTGTCTCGTCCCGCTTCTCACGCACCATCACCTTTCCCGACTACACGGCGGACGAGCTGCTGGAGATCGCCCGGGCCCAGTGCGCCGAGCACGAGTACGCGCTCGCCGAGGCGACCGAGGGCGTGCTGCTGGACCACTTCGCCCGGCTGGAGCGCGGCCCCAACTTCGGCAACGGACGCACCGCGCGGCAGGTCTTCGAGACCATGGTCGAGCGGCACGCGATGCGGGTCGCCCACCTCGCGGACCCATCGACGGAGGAGCTCCAGCTCCTCGTCCCGGCCGACCTGCCGGGCGGACCACTGCCCTGACGGCGGGGACCCGGCGCCGTGACCTCGGGCGGGGGGCGGGGGCGCCGGGCGGGCGACGACCTCGGCGGACGACCTCGGCGTCAGCCCGTCCAGGCACCGCCGACGAGGAAGGACTCCAGCACGGCCCGGTACGGCGCGATGTCGATCCGCTCGCCGGCCAGCCAGTCGTCCGAGTAGTACTTGTCCAGGTAGCGGTCGCCCGGGTCGCAGATCAGACCGACCACGCTGCCCCGCCGCCCCGCCGCCCGCATCTCGGCGACGATCTTCAGCGCGCTCCACAGCCCCGTCCCCGTGGACGCCCCCGCCTTCTTCCCGAGCACCTGCTCCAGCACCCGCACGGCGGCGATGGAGGCGGCGTCCGGCACCTTCATCATCCGGTCGATCGCCCCCGGGACGAAGCTCGGCTCCATCCGGGGCCGTCCGATGCCCTCGATCCGCGAGCCCCGCTCGCAGACGGCGTCCGGGTCGTGGTGCACCCAGCCGTCGAAGAAACAGGAGTTCTCCGGGTCGGCGACGCAGATCCGGGTGTCGTACTGCATGTAGTGCACGTACCGGGCGATGGTCGCCGAGGTGCCGCCCGTCCCGGCGGTGGCGACGATCCAGGCCGGCTCGGGGTGCGGCTCCAGGCGCAGCTGGGCGAAGACCGACTCGGCGATGTTGTTGTTGCCGCGCCAGTCGGTGGCCCGCTCGGCGTAGGTGAACTGGTCCATGTAGTGCCCGCCGGTGCTCTCGGCGAGCCGGGTGGAAGCCTCGTACACCTCGTCCGAGCGGTCGACCAGGTGGCATTCGCCGCCGTGGAACTCGATCAGGTCGATCTTGGCCTGGCTGGTGCTCTTGGCCATGACCGCGATGAACGGCACCCCGACGAGCTGCGCGAAGTACGCCTCCGAGACGGCGGTGGAGCCGCTGGAGGCCTCGATCACCGGCTTGCCGGGGCGGATCCAGCCGTTGCAGAGCCCGTGGAGGAAGAGCGAGCGGGCCAGCCGGTGCTTGAGCGAGCCGGTCGGGTGGGTGGACTCGTCCTTGAGGTAGAGGTCGATCCCCCACTCGCCCGGCAGCGGGAAGCGCAGCAGGTGGGTGTCGGCGGAGCGGTTGGCGTCGGCCTGGACCTTGCGCACCGCCTCCTTGAGCCAGGCGCGGTACTGCGGGTCGGTCCGGTCGACGTCGACGGTCGGCTCGACGCCCGCCGTCGGCTCGGTGCCCGCGGTCGGCTCGGTGCCGCCCGCTCCGCCGGACTGGGTCCCGCCGGGTTGGGTGCTCATGGCCACTCTCCCTCGTTACGCCCCCCACTGCTCACTACGAGTGTAAGAGAGTCACGATAAGTGACCGTTTTCGCAGTCCCAGCTTCCGCTTATCGTCCCTGGTCCGGCCTGCCGACCCCGGACCGGACGCCGAACCCCGGACCGGACGCCCGGCCCCGGGTTCAGCCCGCCGTCACCGACTGCGGGTCCGCCAGGTACGGCCCCCAGCCCAGCTCCGCCGCACCCGCGAGCGCACCGTGCGCCAGCTCCGCGCCGACGATCGGCACCCGTCCGCTGCGCCCCCAGAGGCTGCGCTCGGCGACCACCGCGCGCAGCCGCTCGGGCGCGGCCTCCAGCAGGTCCAGGTGGAGCCCGCTGAGGACCACCCGGTCCGGGTTGAGGATGTTGGCGACGCCCGCGAGTCCGAGCCCGAGCCGGTCGATGACGTGTTCCACGGCGGCCCGCGCGCGTTCGTCGGTGGCGGCCGCCCGGCACAGTTCCCGCGCCTGGTCGAGCAGCGGGCGCCCCGGTTCGGGGGTGAGCCCGGCGGCGGCGAACAGGGCGTCGGGGTCGGTCTCGGAGTTCAGGCAGCCCCGGTTGCCGCACGGGCAGAGCCGGCCCTGCGGGTCGACGGTGAGGTGGCCGACCTCCAGGGCCAGCCCGGCGCTGCCGGTGTGCAGGTGGCCGTCGATCACCAGCGCGCCGCCGACGCCGCGATGGCCGGAGGTGACGAGAAGCAGGTGCCGGGCGCCGCGCCCGGCGCCGTGCCGGTACTCGGCGAGCGCGGCGAGGTTGGCGTCGTTGGCGAGGGCGGTGGGCAGCGGCCGCCGGGCGCCGGGGCCGTGGTCGGCGCGGCCCACCTCGACGTCGTACAGGTCGGCGACCGGGGTGCCGCTGGGCCAGGCGAAGTGCAGTGCGGCGAGCGCGGCTCCGTCGGGTTCGGTGACCGGGTTGGGCAGGGCGAGCGCGGCGGCGAGGCACCGCCGGCTGGTCGCGCGGGCGAGTTCGGCGCCCGCCTCGGCGACGGCGCGCAGCATCCGGACCGGGTCGGTGGCGGCGGGCAGCGGCAGGTGGACAGGCGGGTCGAGCAGGCCGCCGAGGCCGGCCAGGGTGACGCTCAGCCCGTCGGCGTGGATCTGCCCGGCGACCACGACCGGGCCCTGCGGGTCGATCGCGAGCCGGTGCGAGGGGCGTCCGCGTCCGCCGCCGGCCGGGCGCGAGTCGACGGTGATCAGTCCGAGCGCCTCCAGTTCGGCCGTGACGGCCCCGGCGGTGGCCCGGGTGACGTCCAGCGCGCGGGTGAGCGCCGAGCGGGTGGGCGTCTGTCCGGTGTGGATGAGCGAGAGCGCGGGGCCGAGCAGCGTCCGACCGCGATCGGGGGCCGCGCGGCGGTGGGCGTCGCGCTGCGCTTCGAGGTCGGTTCCGGAACCTGGTCGCGGACTTGAAGGTGAGAGCTGCACGCCCCTATTGTGACTTTGTGCCGCTTCGAAACAAAATCCGCCCGCGTCCCCGACCCGACCAGACCTCCCCCCAGTCTCGCAGCACACCCCCCGGAACGGACAGCCCCTGGGGCTCGGCACGGCTCGCGCTCACCGCGTTCTTCGCCGTCGACGGCTTCCTCTTCGCCGCCTGGGTGGTCCGCATCCCGGACATCCGCAGCCAGGTCGACGCCTCGCACAGCGCCCTCGGGCTGGCCCTGCTCTGCCTGTCGATCGGCGCCGTCCTCACCATGCCGCTCGTCGGGCGGCTGTGCCTGCGGTACGGCTCGCGCCCGGTGACCGTCGGCTCGCTCGCCCTGCTCAGCCTCGCCGTCCCGCTGCCCGCGCACGCCCACTCGGTCGCCGCGCTCGGCGGCGTGCTGCTGCTCTTCGGTGCCGGGTACGGCGGCGCCAACGTCGCGATGAACAGCGCCGCCGTCGACCTGGTGGCGCAGCTGCGACGGCCCGTCATGCCGAGCTTCCACGCCGGGTACAGCCTCGGCGGTCTGCTCGGCGCGGGCCTCGGCGGGCTCCTCGCCGGTGCGCTGAGCACCGCCTGGGCGCTCGCGCTCGGCGGACTGCTCGGCCTCGCCGTCACCGCCGGCGCGGGCCTCGTCCTGCTGCGCAGCCCGGCCGCACCGCTGGTCGCACCCGGCCGCGCGGGCGACGGCGGCACCACCGGCGACACCACGAGTGACCACGGCACCCCCAGCACGGCCGGCCGCGCCGCCCCGCACCTGCGACTGCTCGTCCTGCTGCTCGGCCTCACCGCGCTGTGCACCGCGTACGGCGAGGGCGCGATCGCCGACTGGACCACCCTCCACCTCACCGACGACGTCCACGCCAGCCCCGGGACGGCCGCCGCCGGGTACGCCGCGTACGCCTTCGCCATGACCAGCGGACGGGTAGGCGGCACCTGGCTGTCCATCCGGCTCGGCCAGACCCGGCTGATGCTGCTCGGCGGCCTGACCGCGGCGGCCGGCATGCTCGTCGCCGCCCTCGCCCCGGTGGTGCCGCTGGCCGTCTGCGGGTTCGTCCTGGTCGGCCTCGGCCTCGCCAACCTCTTTCCCCTCGCGATCGCCCGGGCCGGTGCGGCGGGCGGCCCGCAGGGCGTCGCGTTCGCCTCGACGCTCGGCTACGGCGGAATGCTGATCGGCCCGGTGGTGATCGGCTTCCTCGCCGACGCGGTGGGGCTGCCGATGGCCCTGACCACCGTCGCGGTGGCGGCCACGGCGGGAGCGCTCCTGCCGCTGGCCGTCCGTCGGCGCTGACCATCCGTCGGCGCTGACCGTCCGTCGGCGCTGACCGTCGGTCGGCGCTGACGGGAGCACCCGGGTCGTCGGCACGGCCGGTCCGACCGTGCCCACCGCCGACGGCCCCGGGCGGCACCCGACGCGGCCGCGCGCGGACGTGGTGGCAGGATGCGGGCCATGACGAGCAGCGGACGGATCCAGGTACTGCGGGCGGACGAGCGCCCGGCCACGGCGTGGCTCAACGGGGGCGGGGTGACCAGGGAGGTCGCCGGTTTCCCGGTCGGGGCCGGGCTGGACGCCTTCGACTGGCGGGTCAGCCTCGCGGACGTCGCGTCGGCCGGGCCGTTCTCGCCGTTCCCCGGCGTCGACCGGGTGATCACCCTGGTCGAGGGCCCCGGCATGACGCTCACCGTCGACGGCGCCGAGCATCCGGTCGACGCGCCCTTCCGCCCCTTCGCCTTCTCCGGTGACGCCGTGACGGACTGTCGGCTGTCGGCCGGCCCGGTGGTCGACTTCAACGTGATGACCCGCCGCAGCCGGGTCGCCGCCGCCGTGGACGTGCTGACCGCACCGGCCGCCGTGGACGTCCCGCCGGAGGCGACCGTCCTGCTGGTCTGCCTCACCGGTTCGGCCGCCGTCGACGGCGACGCGGTGCTGGAGCGCTACGACGCCGCCCTGCTGAAGGGAGCCGGCCCGCGCGAGGTGCGGGTCCGGGCCGGCGGGGTCACCGCCGTGGTCACGCTCCGCCCGTCGCGCTGACGCCGGGGAACCGGGGCACCCGGGCACCGGAACGCCGCGGCCCGGGAGGTCCCCCTCCCGGGCCGCGGCGTTCCGACGGGTGCGGCTCAGCCGCAGAACACCGGGGTGGCGTGCGCCGGATCCAGGGCGTTGGTCACCAGGTGCAGCGCCGTCGGCGAGAACGCGATCGCCACGTGCTCGGCGAGCGTGATCGGGCAGTGGTTCTGCAGCACCTCGTTGTCGACGGCCGGGCCGGTCAGGAACTGGGTCCGCCACGGGGTGACGACCTCGTCGTACACGGTCGAGATCACCGTGTAGCTCACGCCCGGCACGGTGTCCGGGCGGGAGGCCATCGTGCGGTTGAAGTCGGAGCCCACCGCCTGGTCGCGGCAGGCCTGGCAGACGGTGTAGATCAGGTCCGCGACGCCGGGGAAGTACGGCACGAGGTTGGTGATCCCGTCGAGCGTCGTGCCGTGGTTGGACGGCGCCAGGCCGACCACCCGGCCGACCTTCGCGGCGCCGCCGAGGAACTTCAGGTAGTAGTTCGGCAGCATGCCGCCCTGCGAGTGCCCGACGATGTCGACCTTGGCCGCGCCGGTCGCCTTCAGCACCAGGTCGACGAACCGGCCGAGTTGGGCGGCCGACTCGGGCACCGGGCCCAGGCCGCCGATCGGTAGCAACAGACCGCTGCCGCTGGAGGTGACGCCCGGGATGGTGCCGTAGTCGAGCGCGAAGACGCAGTACCCGAGGCCCTTCAGCAGCGGGGAGAGGGCGAGCCAGTTCTCGTAGCGGTTGGCGAAGGTGCCGTGCACGAGGACCACCGGATCGGGGTGGGCGGCGCTCGGGCGGCAGTTCCAGTCGTTGGCGCCGGGCGGCGAAGCCACCGAGTCGCCGTCGGGCGGCAGTTCGGCGGAGGTGGAGGTGATGGAGCGGGCGGCGGCGGGCGCGACGGAGGGGGACGTCGCGGCGCTCGCCGGGGCGGCCGACGCGCCGACCAGCAGCGCGCCTGCCAGGACGGTCGCGCCGATGGCCCCGCCGAGCCTGCGGCGCAAGGGAGTTGCGGAGAAGCGGAGAAGTGGGGTTCTCAACTGTTGCCTCCACGGCGGAAGTTTGTTACCAACAGGTAACCCGAGTGGCTCCATCATGCGGTCGCCCCTCCGGCCCGGCCCTTGGGCGTTCCCCAGACCTGGACGGTGTTCTCTGTGACCGGTCACAACGCACCCGCCGCCTCGCCCGGCCGCTCACCCGACGCCACACCCCGCTCCGAGCCGCACTCCGCGCCCACCGCCGCCCCCGACCGCACACCCGACCTCACCGCCGCCCCCGACCGCACACCCGACCGCACCGCCGTCCGTGCGCCCGACCACACCGCCGACCGGACGCCCGGCTGGCGCGTCCCGGTGATCGGCGGCCGACCGGCCGACCAGCGACTCCTGTGCGGTGTACGCGAGTTGGCCGAGAGCGTGGTCGCCGCCCTGCTGGACCGCGTGCCGGTGTACCACCGCCTGCCCCGCGAACAGCTCACCGGCGAACTCACCCGCGACACCGAGCGCCGGATCCGCGCCCTGGCCCACGCCGTCCGCACCGGACTCCCCGCCCCCGACGAGGAGTTCGCCGCCGTCCGGGAGGCCGCCGCCCGCCGTGCCGAGGAGGGCCTGCCACTGGACGCCGTCCTGCTCGCCCACCACCTCGGGCTGGAGGTCTGCTGGGAGTTCGTCACCCGGCACGCCCGCGACGGCGACGCCGCCGACCTGCTCGTCCTCAACCGGCTGCTGCTCGACCAGCTCCGCCAGGCCACCACCGCCGCCGGCGCCGGCTACCTCGACGAACGCCGCCCGGCCGGCGACCGGCACACAGCCGCCCGGCAGTCGCTGCTCACCGCACTGCTCGCCGGCGCCCCGGCGGACGAGGCCGCCGCCCGGGCCGGGCTCCAACTGCCGCCCCGGTACGCCGTCCTGTGCCTGTCCGTCGCCGACCATCGCGACGAACACGCCCCCGGCGTCGACCCGGGCATCGCCGGCCGCCGCAAGCTCCGCCGGCTCGTCGCCGAACTCGACCACCGGACGCGGCAGTCGGCGATCACCGCGCTCACCCCCTCGGGCGGTCTCGTGCTCGTCCCGCTCGTCCCGCTCGGCCCACTCGTCCCGCTCGGACCGCCCCCGGAGGCCCGGCCGGAGCGAACGCCCGGACGCCCCGGCACACCCGCCGAGCTCCCGTGGCAGCACCTGGCCGCCACCGTCGCCGCGGCCGCCCGGGCCGGGGGCGTCCCCGTCCTGGCCGCGGTGGCGGCCGCCGCACCGGGCGAGGTGCCGGGCGCGGCCGCACTCGCGTACGAAGTCCTGGACGTGGCCCGCGCGTTCGACCGCCCACCGGGCCTGTACCGGCTCGACGACGTCCTGCTCGAATACCAGCTCACCCGCCCCAGCCAGGCCCGCTCCCGGCTCGCCGCACTGCTCGAACCACTGGCCGACGGCGGCGAGTTGCTCACCACCCTGCGCACCCACCTGGCCGGCGGACTCAACCGGCGACACACCGCGGGCGCCCTGCACCTGCACCCGAACACCGTCGACTACCGGCTGCGCCGGATCGCCGCCCTCACCGGCCTCGACCCCGCCCGCCCCGCCGACGTCCTGCGGATCACCGCCGCCATCGCCGCCCGCGCCGCCGAACAGGCGCCCTAGGCCCAGACGACGACACCCGCGCCACCGGGACGGCGGCGCGGGCGCGTCAGTCCTGTTCCCCCGGCAACCGCAGGTCCCACCCCACCAGGGCCCGCAGTTGCTCCGCCGTCACGCCGTCCGGCACCGGCTGGGGCGCGTCGTGGCGCAGCGGCGGCTGCCAGCCCTCCTGGGCCGTCCACCGGCGGACCACCTTGGCCGGCGCCCCGGCCACCACGCTGTGGTCGGGCACCTCGCCGCGCACCACCGCGCCCGCCGCGACCACCACGTTGCGGCCGATCCGGGCCCCCGGCAGGATCACCGCGCCGGTGCCGATCCAGCTCCCGGCGCCGATCTCCACCGGCTCGTTGCGCGGCCACTGCTTGCCGATCGGCAGGTCGGTGGACCGGTACTCGTGCGCCTGGTCGGAGATGTAGACGCCAGGCCCGGTCCACACGTCGTCGCCGAGGACGATCGACTGATGGCCCACGATGTGGCTGTCCCGGCCGATCACGCAGCCGCCGCCGATCCGCACGATCGGTTCGGGCCCGAGGTCGAGGCCGGGCAGGAAACCGGCGCTGATGGTGACCCGCTCGCCGATGATCGAGAACGGCCCGATGGTGATCCACTGCTCGTTGAAGACCGCGCCGAGCGGGAACGCCAGCGTCGTACCGTCGCCCAACTCGCCGAACCGGTAAGGGCCCGGGCTCTGCCGGGTGACCGCGCCGGTCCGCTGCACCCAGCGCCAGCCCCGGTGGACGAGGCGGCCGGCGGCACGGCGGCCACCGGCTCGGACCGCGGAGACCAGCGAACGGGTTATCGGCATGCCCTCACGTTACCGGCCCGTAGGGTCCGGCCGACGGCCGGGCGGTCAACATCACACCGGCCCCGCACCCGCCCTGGCCTGCGGCCTCCCACGGCCGGGCCCGGCCCTCCGCCCGGGCGGTCCGAAAACCGCGACCGACGGCGGGCTCCGGTGCCACACTCCCTCCCATGGAGATCACCGAACACATCGACGCCCTGCGCCGCGAGGGCACCCTGCTCGCCGAGGCGGCCGCCCGGACCGACCTCGCCGCCCCCGTACCGACCTGTCCGGACTGGAGCCTGAACGACCTGGTGAGGCACGTCGGGAACGTCCACCGCTGGGCCGCCGCCTACCCCTCCCAGGGTCTGCCCGCGCCCCTCGACGAGGACGGCAGGCGGACCGTCATCGGGCCGGCGCCGTCCGACGCGGCACTGCTCGACTGGTTCCGCGAGGGCCACGCCGCCCTGGTCGACGCGCTCACCCGGGCCCCGGCCGACGTCGAGTGCTGGAGCTTCCTGCCGTCGCCCAGCCCGCTCGCGTTCTGGGCCCGCCGCCAGGCGCACGAGACCGCCGTCCACCGCGCCGACGCCGACGCGGCGGCCGGCACCGAGGGCCCCCGGGTGGACACCGCCCTCGCCCTCGACGGCATCGACGAGCTGCTGGGCGGCTTCGTGGCCAGCAGCCGCTCCCGGCTGCGCAGCGAACGGGCCCGCACCATCGGGGTCCGGACCACCGACGGCCCCGGCTCCTGGCAGCTGACCATCACCCAGGAACCGCCGACCGTCGGCACGGGCGGCGCCGCCGAACCGGCCGACCTCATCCTCACCGGCCCCGCCCACGACCTGTACCTGCTGCTGTGGAACCGGCTCCCGGTCGGGCCCGCGCAGGTCGAACTCGACGGCGACGAGGCGCTGCTCGAACTCTGGCGGACCAGCGCGGTCATCGGCTGAGGCCGCGCTGCACGGAGCAGGTGGCGCGCTGGGAGCGGGAACCGGCCCGGGGGTGGAGTGGCCCGGGGTCAGCGCACCCAGCGCGCGGGCCGCTTCTCCAGGAACGCCCGCATCCCCTCCTGCGCCTGCGCCGACCCGAACAGCCGCGCCGACAGCTCCACCAGCCCCTCCGCGTCCCGCTCGAAGGACCGCACCACCTCGGCGTTGGCCAGCCGCTTGGACTCCGCCAGCCCCTGGGGGGAGCCCTGGCGCAGCGCGTCCAGCAGGCCCTTCAACGCGACCCCGGTGTCCTCGGCGGACTCGGTGGCGCGGGTGATCAGGCCGATCCGGGCGGCGTCGGCGGCGTCGAAGACCTCGCCGGTGAGGTAGTAGCGGGAGGCGGCGCGCGGGTCCAGCTTGGGACGCAGCGGCAGCGAGATCACGGCGGGCGCGAGGCCGAGCCGGACCTCGGTGAACGCGAAGGTCGCGGCCGGCCCGGCGAGGGCGAGGTCCGCCGCACCGATCAGGCCGAGGCCGCCGGCCCGGGCGTGCCCGTCGATCACGGCGATCACCGGCTTGGTGCAGTCGACGATCGCCCGCTGCAGCTCGACCAGGCCGCGCGGGCCGACCGTCGGGTCCGCGCCGGTCGCCTCGGACAGGTCCGCACCCGCGCAGAACACCTTGCCGGTGTGCCCGAGCACCACGGCCCGCACCTCCGGGTCGGCCGCGGCGACCGCCAGACCGGCGTGCAGTTCGGCCATCAGCCGGGTGGAGAGTGCGTTGCGGTTGTGCGGCGAGTCGAGGGTGATCGTGGTGACGGCGTCGGCGGTGGTGACGCGGACGAGGGGCTCTGCGCTGGTCATCGGCGGGGCCTGCCTTCCGGCTGAGGGTGGGTCGGACTGCGGCGCCGCCCCGGGTGCCCGGGCGACGCCCGAACGACTCTGGCACGCCCACCCGCCCCTCGGCCAGAGCCGATCCTGCCCGAGGTGCTGATCGGCATCGAGGCCGTCGCGCCCGTCCAGGAGCGACCGCGTCACCGAGCCTCGGCGTAACCTCCCCGTCGCCCGGCCCACCGGACGGCGGGGCCCATCGCCAGGCCCGCCGCCGCCAGTACCGCGCCCAGGACGACCCAGCCGGCCAGACCGAACCCGATCACGGCGGTGCTGACCAGCGCCGGACCGGCCATCATCGCCGCCGCCGAACCCGCGTTGTACACGCCCTGGTAGGCGCCGTGGTCGCGCTCCCCCGCGAGGTCGTAGCTGAGCGCCCAGCCGCCGGCCTGGCCGAACACCTCGCCCAGCGACTGCAGTGCGATGCCGCCGAGCACCACCACGGCGGCGACGATCGCGGGCAGGCCGTGCGCGAGGCCGATGACCAGGCAGGAGGCGGCGAGCAGCAGCCCCCCGCGGCCGCAGAGCCGGGCGGCCGTCCCACGGTCCTCCGTCCCCCGGGTGGCCCGCACCTGAAGGGCGATCACCAGCAGGGTGTTGACGATCAGGGTGCCCGCGACGGTGATCCGGGGCGCCTCGGTGTCATGGATGATCCACAGCGGCACGCCGACCTCCAGGACGGCGAACTGCAGGGCGAGGACCGCGTTCAGCACCGTCACGACCAGGAACGGGCCGTCCCGCAGCGCCGGATTGCGCCGCTTGCCCCGCCCGGCACCGTCGGCCTCCGGTCCCGCGGGCGGCGCGACCGGGGCCGCAGGCGCGAGGACGGGGAGGCGGTGGAACAGCACGGCGACGACCACGAAGGAGGCGGCGTCGGCCAGAATCGCCGTCAGATAGGCCGGCCTGGTGTCCACCTGGAGCGCGATCGCGCCGACGGCCGTCCCCAGGCAGAGGCCCACGTTGGTCACCACCCGCAGGTAGGCCCGGCCCGCCACCCGGCGGTCGGGCGGCAGCACCTCGGCGTAGAGCGCGTTCCGCACGGCCGCGGAGCCGCGGTCGACGGCCGCGACCCCGCAGGCCAGCACCACGAAGGCCGGATAGCTGTGCACGAGCGTGTACCCGGCGGTGCCGACCGCCTGCAGCGCGACCAGCACGACCAGCACCGGCCGGGCGCCCCAGCGGTCGGCGGCCCGCCCGGCCGGCACGCTCGCGACGACCCCGCACAGGCCGGCGGCGGTCAGACCGAGCCCCAGCTGGGCGGGGCTCAGGCCGAGCACCCGGGTGAAGAACAGCACCGCGACGGACAGGGACAGGCCGCTGCCCATCGTGTTGACCAGGGTGAGCCCGGCCAGCCGCCGGACCATCGGGTCGGGGTGCAGCCTCCGTCGCACGGCGCTGACGAGCCCGCCGCCGGCCTGCGGGGCTGCAGGATCTGCTGGGTCCGCGACGTCTCCTGGGTCTGCGATCGTTGCGGTGGTTGCGGTGGTTGCCGTGATGGCGGGGCCTCCGGGCATGGCGGGGTCGGGTCCGGACGTCTCCGCCGGCGAGGTGGTGGTCATGTGCTGATCACACCGCCTGACGGCCCGGGTCCGGTACTCCTTTAGGCTCTGGCTAAAACCACGCGCCCCACGCGCCCCAGCCCGGCGCCCATGCGCCGCGTCGCAGGAGACCACTCCCGTGCACCGCTTCACGCTCAGCCTGGCCGACCTCGCCACCACCTGGTTCGCCGTCTCCCCGATCCAGGAGGCCTCGCTCAGCCTGCGCATGTGGACCCACCCCGGCGTCTACCAGCTCCAGACCCCGTCCTTCGAACGGCTCCGGCCCGTCTTCGAACGGCTGGACTCCACGCTGCTGCTGTCACTCATCTCCGGGAACCGCTGGATCCCCGATTTCCTCACGCCCCGCCCGGCCTCGCCCGCCGCCGACTTCCGCACCGAGCTGGCCACCGTCCGCGCGCTGCCGCCGGAGCAGTTGCGCCCCGAACTGGAGCAGGTCTTCCTTCCGCACGGACTACCCCTGCCCGCCGGGCTCGCCGCCGGACTGTCCGACCCGGCGCGGCTGTTGCAGCGGATCGCCGACGCGCTGGAGGAGTACTGGGAGGTCTGCCTCGCGCCGTCCTGGTGGCCACAGGCCCGTGCGGTCCTGGACGCCGACCTGGTCTACCGGGCCCGGCTGCTCTCCCAGCACGGCGCGGCGGCGCTCTTCGCCGACCTGGACCACCGGCTGCACTGGGAGGACGGCGTCCTGTCGATCAACCGCCGGTGGACGGACTGGGACGCGGAGACCGCCGTGGACGGCCGCGGCCTCGTCCTCATCCCGACCTTCTTCGCCCGCGGCGCGATCACGATGATCAGCAACGAGCGTGCGCCGCAGATCAGTTACCCGGCGCGCGGCCAGGCGGGCATGGCCGGCCCGGGGACGCCGGTGCCGCCGCGCGCGCTGGAGGCGCTGGTCGGCGCGCCGAAGGCCCGACTGCTGGCCCTGCTCGCCGAACCCGCCTCCACCACCGACCTCGCCTACCGGTTGGGCGTCACCCCCGGCGCGGTCAGCCAGCACCTGTCCGTCCTCGCCGCCACCGGCCTGGTCACCCGGGCCCGGCACGGCCGCTCGGTGCTGTACCTGCGCAGCCCGCTCGGGGACGAGCTGACGGGGACGAACAGATGACGGAGTTCACCCCCGTCAGCTCCCCGACCGACCCGTACCACCCCGACTGATCCCCCAACTCCCCAGTGGTACAGACCTGTTGACGCATTGGTCCAGTCCTCCTACAGTGCCCATGCCCCGTCTCCCCACGGCGCGGGCACCCATCGCACACGCACCAAGCACTGCGGTTCTACGTCACCCTGTCCAACCCCCACAGCCACAGGGAGAACCATGTCCGCTCGATCCCGGGCCAGACGCCCGCGCGTGCGCAGCAGACTGCTGGCACTGCTCTCCGTCCTGCTCCTGCCCCTCGCCGCGCTCACCGCGCTGGCCGCCCCGGCGAACGCCGCCGGAAAACTCACCGCCTCCTTCACCACCGCCGACAACGGCTCCTGGTGGCAGGGCACTTACATCGTCCACAACGACAACGCCACCGCCGTGACCGGCTGGAGCCTGGAGTTCGACCTGCCGGCCGGCGTCACCATCGGCAACAGCTACAACGGCACCGCCACCGTCAACGGCCGGCACGTCACCGCGACCAACGCGTTCTACAACGCCACCGTCAACGCCCACGGCACCACCGAGCCGTACAGCTTCTGGTTCGTCGGCAACGGTCCGGTCGCCACCCCCACCAACTGCCGCATCAACGGCGACAAGTGCGACGGCACCGCCGACGTCCCGCCGGCCGCGCCCGGCACCCCGGCGGTCACCGAGTCCACCGCGCACACGCTCGCCCTGACCTGGCCGGTCGCCACCGGCGGGGACTTCCCGGTCGCCTCCTACGACGTGCTCAACGGCGCCGTCGTGGTCGGCTCCAGCACCACCACCAGCGCCCTGCTCACCGGACTCACCCCGGCCACCACGTACACGCTGACCGTCCGGGCCAAGGACAGCCGCGGCAACACCGGACCGCTCAGCGCGCCCGTCACCGCCGCCACCTTCGACCCGTCGACCGACCCGATCCCGCCCACCGCGCCGACCAACCTACGGACCACGGCGGTCAGTTCGTCGGACGTCACGCTCGCCTGGAACGCCGCGACCGACAACGTCCGGGTCGCCGCGTACGACGTCTACCAGGGCGGCACGCTGGTGGCGACGGTCAGCGGCAGCACCCTGACCGCGACGGTCGGCAGCCTGTCCCCGTCCACCACCTACACGTTCACCGTGAAGGCCCGCGACCCCGCCGACAACGCCTCCCCCGCCTCCGCCCCGCTCACCGCCACCACCTCGGACCTGGTCGGCGCCGGAAAGTACGCCCGGGTCGGCTACTTCGTCCAGTGGGGCATCTACGGCCGCCAGTACTTCGTCAAGAACCTCGACACCTCCGGCAGCGCGGCCAAGCTCGACGTCGTCAACTACGCCTTCGAGAACATCGATCCGGTCAACCTGACCTGTCTGGCGGGCGTCACCAAGGGCACCACCGCCAACCCGCAGGACCCGGACCAGGGCACCGGCGCCGGTGACGCCGACGCCGACTACGCCCGCCCGATGAGCGCCGACCAGTCGGTGGACGGCGTGGCCGACGACGGCTGGGGCAAACTCCGCGGCAACCTCAACCAGTTGAAGAAGCTGAAGGCCAAGTACCCGAACCTGAAGGTGGTCGTCTCACTCGGCGGCTGGACGTACTCCAAGTACTTCTCGGACGTCGCCGCCACCGACGCGTCCCGCCAGAAGTTCGTCAAGTCCTGCCTCGACGTGTGGATCAAGGGCAACCTGCCGGTCTACAACGGCGCCGGCGGCGACGGCGTGGCGGCCGGGATCTTCGACGGCATCGACCTCGACTGGGAGTGGCCCGGCTCCGCCGACGGCCACGCCGGCAACCACTGGAGCGCCAACGACAAGGGCAACCTGACCCTCCTGCTGGCCGAATTCCGCAAGCAGCTCGACGCGTTGGGCGGCTCCCACAAGCTGCTCACCGCCTTCACCCCGGCTGACCCGGCGAAGGTCGCCGCAGGCTGGGACCTCACGAAGATCTTCAGCTCGCTGGACATCGCCAACGTCCAGGGCTACGACTTCCACGGCTCCGGCAGCGACAACTCCTGGGAGCCCAACCGCACCGGCCCCCAGGCCAACCTCTACGCCGACCCGAACGACCCGTACAACTTCCACTTCAGCGTGGACGCGGCAGTCCAGACCTACCTCGGCGCCGGGGTCAACCCGCGCAAGCTCACCATCGGCTTCCCGTTCTACGGGCGCGGCTGGCAGGGCGTGGCGGACGGCGGCGCCTCCGGCGTGTGGCAGTCCGCGAACGGCGCGGCCCCGGGCCAGTTCAGCGAGGAGGCCGGCACCCGCGGCTACAACAACCTCATCACCGGCGTCCCCAACCTGACCGTGTACCACGACCCCAAGTCGATCGCGACGTACGGCTACACCGGAGCCGGCGGCCAGTGGTGGACCTTCGACGACGCCTGGTCGATCGCCCAGAAGACGGCGTACCTCAAGTCGAAGAACCTGCTCGGCGGCATGATCTGGGAGATGTCCGGCGACACCCCATCCAGCACGCTCGTCAACGCGCTCGACTCCGGGCTCAAATAGCCGGAACGTACGGCCCGTTGGGCCGGTGGGGCAGCAAGGGCCGGCGCTCCGAGAACGACGGAGCGCCGGCCCGCGCCCCAGGGGCCTCAGGTACCTCACGTACCTGGCGGGCCTGACGGGCCTGGCGGGCCTGACGGGCCTGGCGCGCCTGACGCGCCTGACGGGCCAGGCGCGCCTCCCGTCACCGGGAGGCCATCGCCGCCAGCTTCCTGGCCGCCCGGTACTGCCGGAGCACCTGTGCGAAGGTGGTGTGCCCCTGGGTGGTCCGGGCGAAGGCCCGCCAGGCCGGCGCCACCAGGCAGACCGCCGCGTGGAACAGGTACGGGCGCCGCTCGAAGGCGCCCAGCAGCTGCTTGCCGGCGCGCATCTCCACGCCCAGTCCGGCCTTGATGGCGAAGGCGTAGTTCAGCGCCTCGCGCCGCACGTCCGCCGCCTTGCCCGCCTCCGCGACCTTCACCGCCCACTCGCCGGCCAGCCGGCCCGAGCGCAGCGCGTACGAGATGCCCTCGCGGGTCCACGGCTCCAGCAGTCCGGCCGCGTCCCCGGCGACCAGCACCCGGCCGCGGGCGAGCGGCGAGTCCTCGGCCCGGCAGCGGGTCAGGTGCCCGGACTCCACGCTCGGGGTGAAACCGGACAGCCCCAACCGCCGGATGTAGTCCGCGAGATACTGCTTGGTCCGCTCGCCGTCGCCGCGCGCCGAGATGACGCCGACGGTCAGGCTGCTCGACTCGGTCTTCGGGAAAACCCAGCCGTAACTGCCGGGCAGCGGGCCCCAGTCGAGGTGGATCCGGCCCGACCAGTCCGCGGCGACCTGCGGCGGAACGGGGATCTCCGCCTCCAGGCCGAGGTCGATCTGGTCGAAGGTGACGCCGACGTGCCGGGCGATCCGGCTCGCGCTGCCGTCCGCGCCGACCACCGCGCGCGCCTCGAAGGTGCGCCCGTCGGCGGCCGTCACCAGCGCCGTCCGGTGCTCGCCGCCGCGCTGCTCGACGCCCGTGACGGTCACTCCGGTGACCAGCACCGCCCCGGCCTGCTTGGCCGCCTGCACCAGGCGCAGGTCGAACTCGTCCCGGTTGACCAGGCCGAACAGCATCCGCCGGGACCGACGCGTCCGGGTGAACCGCCCGTCGTAGGCGAAGGTGACGGCGTGCACGCGGTCCTGCAACGGCAGCCGGAAGTCGGGCGGCAGGCTGTCCCGGGACGGGCCGATGATGCCGCCGCCGCAGGTCTTGTAACGGGGGTGCTCGGCCTTGTCGAGGAGCAGCACCCGCCGGCCCTGGACGGCGGCGGCGTGCGCAGCCGAGGCTCCGGCCGGTCCGGCGCCGACCACCACGACGTCCCAGACGGCGTCGAGCGGCTCGGGCGCCGACCGACCGACCTTCGGCGCGGTCTCGGCCCCGGCCCTGGCCTCGGTCGCGGCTTCGAACACCGTCTCGGCCTCGGTCTCGGGCATCGCCCCGGTCTCGGACACCGTCTCGGGCGCCCCCTCGGACGCCTGGCCTGACGGCTGACCTGACGACCGGCCTGACGGCCGTCCGGGTACCTCGGCGTCGAGCGGCGAGGCCTCGGTGTCGAGTGGGCTGCGGGAATCGGAGCTTCCGGAGTCAGTCACGTCGAGCAATCCTATGCGTCCGCCGGACCCGCCGCTGGCCGCGCCGCCCCGAACGCCAGACCGAAACCGGACCGGACCCGGATCGAACCCGGACCGACCCATCGGGCCGATCCACCAGACGGTGCGCCCGGCGGGATCGCCGGGCAGAACCACCCGATCGGACTGTTCGAGTCCGCCTATGATCGGCGGTACCCAAACCGCCCCCTCCGCCCGCACCACCCCTCGGGCGAAGCCTTCCCCTCGGAGCCCCGATGTCACAGCCGCTGGCCGACGCCGTCCGGTCCCTGATGGACCGTGCCCGCACCGACCTCGCCGAACTGGTCGCCTTCCCCTCGGTCGCCGACCCGCGCCAGTTCCCGGTCGAGGAGTGCGAGAAGGCCGCCCGCTGGGTCGCCGACGCCTTCGCCGCCGAGGGCCTGACCAACGTCCAACTGCTGGACACCCCGGACGGCACCCAGTCCGTCTACGCCGAACTGCCCGGCCCCCAGGGCGCGCCGACCGTGCTGCTCTACTCGCACTACGACGTCCAGCCCCCGCTCGACGAGAACGCCTGGCTCAGCCCCGCCTTCGAGCTGACCGAGCGTGACGGCCGCTGGTACGGGCGCGGCGCCGCCGACTGCAAGGGCAACATCCTGATGCACCTGACCGCCCTGCGGGCGCTGCGGCAGGTGTACGGCGACGGATACCCGGTCGGCCTGAAGATCATCGTCGAGGGCTCGGAGGAGCAGGGCACCGGCGGCCTGGAGCGTTACGCCGAGGCCCACCCCGAACTGCTCGCCGCCGACGCCATCATCATCGGCGACACCGGCAACTTCGCCCTTGGCCTGCCCACCGTGACCGCCTCGCTGCGCGGCATGACGGTCGTCGAGGTCGCGGTCACCACCCTGGCCGGCAACCTGCACTCCGGCGCCTTCGGCGGCGCCGCCCCGGACGCGCTGCAGTCGCTGGTCCGGATGCTCGCCTCACTGCACGACGAGCACGGCGACGTCGCGGTGGCCGGACTGACCGGTGGCCAGACCTGGAGCGGTGTCCAGTACCCGGAGGAGCAGTTCCGCTCCGACGCCAAGGTGCTCGACGGCGTCGCCCTGACCGGCACCGGCACCATCGCCGACCGCCTGTGGGCCCGCCCCGCGATCACCGTCCTCGGCATCGACGCCCCGCCGGTGATCGGCGCCACCTCCTCCGTCCAGGCCGCCGCCAAGGCCCTGGTCAGCCTGCGCGTCCCGCCGGGCAGCGACCCGGGCGCCGCCCAGGACGCGCTGGTCGCCCACCTGGAGGCGCAGGTCCCGCTCGGCGCCCGCCTGACCGTCGAACGCCAGGGCAGCGGCGCCCCGTTCAACGCCGACACCACCGGCCCGGCGTACGAGGCGATGGGCGAGGCCATGGCCGAGGCCTTCGGCACCGAGATGGTCGCCTCCGGCGAGGGCGGCTCGATCCCGCTCTGCAACACGCTGCGCTCGCTCTACCCGAAGGCCGAGATCGTGCTGATCGGCGTCGAGGAGCCGACCACCCAGATCCACGCGGTCAACGAGAGCGTCGACCCGCAGGAACTGGAGCGGATGGCCCTCTCCGAGGCCCTGTTCCTCCGCCGCTACGCCGAACTGCGCTCGGTCTGACGCGCGTTGGTCCGGGGGCCGCCGTCGGCGGCCCCCGGCACCGGCCGCCCGCCCCGGAACCTGCGGGCGGCACCCGCCACCACCGCGTAACCGACCGCGCCCACCGCGAGCCCGGCCCCGGCCCCGAAGCAGAACTCCGGGATCAGGTTCCGCCGCAGCGGGACCAGCCGGTGCAGCACCCCGACCGCCGTCGCCGCGCCCAGGGCCGCGACGGCGGCGCGGCGCGCCCGGGGAGCGAGTGCCACGGTCGGGCGGACCGGCTCCACGCTCCGCGCCGCCCGCACCGCCCAGCCCGCCATCGCGGCCAGGGCCAGCGCCGAACTGCCGTACTGCAGGGCCGAGTAGAGCGGGACACCGGCCACCTCCCGGTCCAGCACCGGCAGCAACCGGACACCCAGCCGGCCCTCGTGGGTGAACGCGTCCCAGCCGACGTGGGTGGCCGCACCGACCGCCGCCGACGCCGCGAACCACGCCGCACCCGCAGCCGCCCCGCCTCCGGCGGGCCGCCGGACCGTCAGCGCCTCGGCCGCGCCTGCCCACCGGTCGGGCAGCAGCGCCACCAGCGGCGCGCGCAGCAGACCGTGCCAGCCGGCCACCAGCGCGCCCGCGATCGCCACGTCCAGCGTCGGCACGGCCCACCAGCGGTGCGTCAGACCGCCGTGGCCGTACACCCCGGGCAGCAGCGACTCGGCGAAGAACGGGACGTCGGGCGCCATCGATCCGGCGACCAGCGCCGAGGCGACCAGCGGCCCGCGCTCCCCGGCGGCGCGCAGCAGGGGCAGGACGGCGGCGGGGTGGCTCAGTGTGAACGGCATGCCCCCATCCTCCCGCCCCCGCCGGACCATCGGCCAACGACCTGGGCCATCGGCCGACGCCCGGGGCGGCGGCCTACGACCGGAGCGGCGGCCTCTGGGCGGAGCGGCGGCCTCTGGGCGGCCCGGCCACCCGGGCAGCCGGAACCCGGGCTCGTCAGGCGCCCAGGGCGGCTACGCCGCGTCCGCCGTGCTGGCCAGGCCGAGCGCGACCCGGCGGCCCGCCTCCAGGTAGCGCAACTCGCCGCTGCGGCGGGCGTCCAGGGCGGCGGCGAGTCGGCGGTAGCGGCTCGGGGGCAGCAGGTCGGCGGCCTCGTCCAGGGTGACGAAGCGCCAGTCGCGCAGCTCCTCCGCCTGGAGCAGCAGGTTCTGGCGGGCGGCGGGGTCCAGTTGGCCGCCGTCGTACATCAGGCGCAGACCGCCGCGGCGCGGGCCGGTGCGCGGCTCCCAGTCGACGGCGAGCAGGCGCAGCCCGGCCGGGTCGAGCCGCAGGCCCAGTTCCTCGGCGGTCTCGCGCAGGGCCGCGTCGGTGGGAGCCTCGCCGCGTTCGACCACGCCTCCGGGGAAGTCCCAGTCGGGTTTGTAGACGGGGTCGACCAGCAGGACGCGGTCCTGTTCGTCGAAGAACAGGACGGCGGAGGCCACGGTGTCCCCGGTCGGGTCGGGGGTCTGGACGATCGGGCAGCGGGCGGCGCCGACGCGGACCAGTTCGGCGATCCGGTGGGCGGTCTCGCGGGGGGTGAGCTCGCTGGTGTCGAGCATCCGGGCGTCCTCGACCAGCCAGCGCCGGGCGGCCCGGTAGCGGGCCACGTGCTCGAAGCACCACGTGCGGACCCGCTCGCTGGCCTCCGGATCTCCCGGGCACTCGTCGCGGTGGGCGATGCGGTGACGCAGGATCGTTTCTTCTGGGTCCAGGACGAAGTGGTGCACCGCTATGCCGTGGGAGGCGAGGTCGCCGAAGATCTCGTCCCGGTAGTCCTCCCTGAGCAGGGTCATCGGGACCACCAGCGGGCCCGCGACCTCACTGAGCAGCGCGGCCGCCGTCTCGGGGACGAGCCGGCGCCAGGCCGCCAGGTCCTGGAAGTCGGACACCGTCGCCAGCCGGTCGGCCGGGAGCATCCGACGCAGGCCGAAGCCCACCAGCTCGGGATCGAAGAGCACGCTCCCGGGCAGCAGTTCCACCAGCTCGCGGCAGGCACTCGTCTTGCCCGCCCCGAATGTGCCATTGACCCAGACGATCACAACATCCCCTGCCCTCGACTTGCCCCGATGCCGTTCGCACCGGGCAGCGCCCCCGTCGGCCGAACCAGCGCCACCCGTGGTGGTACCCGCGCCACGCCGCTCCCCATACCTCCCCACCGCGCCCGCCGTTGCGCCCCACTCCGCCCCTTGACAGGGGCATGTGCCCAGGCCAGCCCCCTTCCGGGAGAAATATGTAGACCGGTCTACATCAAAGTTGCACCCCGCTCACACCCTGCGCGCACAGGAAGTCGGCCCGTCCGACTTCGTGTGCGCCATCATCACCCCAGATCACCTCGCATCACCCCCTCCACCCGACTATGTAGACCGACCGACAGATTTCTCCCGGCAATATCTAGACCGGTCTGCATAATTCAGTAGACCGGTCGACATATTCTTCCCCGCGCCCCTCGCGCGCCCCCCGGCGCCCGCTTGCGCCGCGCGCACCCCAGCACGTACAGAGGAACGATGAAGCTGCTCCCAGCCGGCCGCGTCATCGTCATCGGCTCGGTCAACGCCGACCGCATCCTCCGCTGCCCCGTCCTCCCCGCCCCCGGCGAGACCGTCCTCGCCACCGCCGCCACCCAGGGGTTCGGCGGCAAGGGCGCCAACCAGGCGGTGGCAGCGGCGCACATGGGCGCCGCCGTCCACCTGGTCGCGAAGGTCGGGCGCGACGCCGACGGCGAAGCCGCGCTCATCGACCTGCGCGGCGCGGAGGTCGAGACGGGCTCCGTGCTCACACACCCCGACGCGCCGACCGGGCAGGCGATCGTCATGGTCGACCCCGCCGGCGAGAACAGCATCGTCGTCGTCCCCGGCGCCAACGCCCACCTGACCGCCGCCGAGGTCACCGCCGCACTCGCCCGCCTGCGCCTGCTCCCCGTCGACGTGCTCCTCACCAGCGGCGAGGTCCCCGAGGAGTGCATCCGCGCGACCGCCGCCGCCCTGCCGGCCGACGGCGCCCACTGGGTGCACAACGCCGCGCCGGCCGGCTCGCTCCCCGACACCGGTCCGACCGGGCGCCGCCCCCTGGTCGTCGCCAACGCCGTCGAGGCCCGCCAGCTGACCGGCGCCCCCACCGTCGAGGAGGCCGCCCGGGCCCTCGCCCGCCGCGCCGACGGCGTGGTACTCACCCTCGGCGGCGAGGGCGCGCTGGTCGCCACCGAGGAACGGTCGGCCCGACTGCCCGCCCCCGCCGTCCAGGTCGTCGACACCACCGGTGCCGGCGACGTCTTCTGCGGCGCCCTCGCCGCCGGACTCGCCCGCGGCGCCTCCCTCCCCGCCGCGGCCGCCACCGCCGTGGCCGCCGGCGCGTTCGCCGTCACCGCCCTGGGCGCCCGTGGCGCCCTCCCCCGCCCGACCGACCTCTGACCAGCCGCTTCCCCACGGGGCCGGGCAGGCCGGCCCCGGTGGGGGCGCCCGGGCCACAACTCCCGAACGCCCCGGTTAGGCCCTGTCTACGGCCGTCCCATGTACGACGGGTAGTAGCCGCTGCTGATCCCCGAGATCCGGATCAGCGTCCCCGGCCGCGCCGCCTCGACGTACTGGTTGTTGCCCAGGTAGATCGCCACGTGCTGGATGCCCCGCTTGGTGCCGTTGGGGGACCAGAACAGCAGGTCGCCCCGGCGCAGCTGGCCGGCGCTGATGGGCGTGGTCGCCGCGTACTGGTCGTTGGCCACCCGCGGCAGGTTCACCCCGCCGCGCCGGAAGGCCTGCTGCACGAGGCCCGAGCAGTCGTACCCGTCCGGCCCGTTGCCCGCGGTCCGGAACGGCTTGCCCAGCTGGCTCAGCGCGAACTGCACGGCGGACTCGACGCCCTGGTCCCCCGCCACCGCGCCGGCGGACGAGCCCGACGAACCCGACGAGGAGGATCCGGACGATCCGGACGACGACGGGGATCCGTCCCCCGTCCGCGCCACGTACACGTCGTAGTGCGTGGTCCAGCGCCACTGCCCCTGGCTGTTCTTGAACCAGTACCGCGACCCGTCCCACCCCTGCTTGATCCCCCCGCTCGACTTCGCGCCCGTCGACGGGGACTTCGCCGCGGAGGAGGATCCGCCCCCGGTCCGCGCCACGTACACGTCGTAGTGCGTCGTCCAGCGCCACTGCCCCTGACTGTTCTTGAACCAGTACCGCGACCCGTCCCACCCGGCGTGCGCCGGGGCCGACTCGGCGGCGGCGGGGCTGACGCCGGGGCCGACGCCGATCACACCCGCACCGGCCACGATCACGGCCACCATGCCTATCCCCCGGCGCACCCGCGCGGCCCGCGACGGGCGGACGGGACGGACGGGGCGGACGGCGGCCGCCCGCTGGTCGACGGTGGCGGCAGCGAGCTGCCCGGTCGGTTCGTCGGCGGCACCCGGCGCGCCGGTGTTGACGGTGGTCATCCTGCTGTCTTCCCTCACTGCTGCGAACTGCCGCCACGGTGGCGACTGCGGAATCGGCTACGGACACGCACGTCCCGGTGAGACGGCGAGTACGGCTCGGCAGACCCCGCCCGGCATGCCACGGCCTCCGGTCGTGCGACCGGGAGCCGCGGCATGCCGGGCGGGGATTCAGTTCTGCCTGCGTGTCACGGTAGGCACGCGCCCGCTCACGGCGCGCAGTGGAGTGAGCCAATGGAAGGGTTCACGGCCGGTGATCACCGACAGGGCATCAGGGTGAAGGACAGTCATCGGGCCGCTTGCCCGACGCCCCCTCACCCCTGCTGGTCCGCCTCCGCCAGCAGCTGCTTCTTCAGCACCTTTCCCAGCGCGTTCCTGGGCAGTTCGGGCACCAGCACGACCCGGCGCGGCCGCTTGTGCGCGGACAGCCGCTCCGCCACGAAGGCCGTCAGCTGTTCCCCTGTCACGGCGCCGTCCGGAATGACGTACGCGACGACGGCCTGCCCGAGGTCCTCGTCCGGCGCACCGACCACCGCCGCGTCGGCGACCGCGGGGTGGTCGCGCAGCGCGGCCTCCACCTCGCCGGCGCCGATCCGGTAGCCGCCGCTCTTGATCAGGTCGACGGAGGCGCGACCGACGATCCGGTGGAAGCCGTCCGCACCGATCACGGCGACGTCCCCGGTACGGAACCAGCCGTCCGCCGTCCAGGCTTCGGCATCCGCGTCGGGCCGGTTGAGGTACCCGCTGAACAGGGTCGGCCCGGAGACCTGCAACTCTCCGACGCTCTCCCCGTCGGAGGGCACCGGCCCACCGTCCTCGCCGACCAGCCGGGTGCGCACCCCGTCCAGCGGCAGGCCGACGCTACCGGGCCGGCGCTCGCCGTCCGCCCGGGTGCTGACGGTGATCAGCGACTCGGTCATCCCGTAGCGCTCGATCGGGGCGTGCCCCGTGAGCGCAGCCAGCTTCTCGAACACCGGTACCGGCAACGGCGCGCTGCCGGAGACCAGCAGCCGGGCCGAGGCCAGCCGACCCGCCGCCCCGGGGTCGGCCGCCACCCGGGACCAGACGGTCGGCACCCCGAAGTACAGGCTGCCGCCCGCGGCCGCGTACCCCTCCGCGGTGGGCCGCCCGGTGTGCACGAGCCGGCTGCCGGTCCGCAGGGCGCCGAGGACGCCGAGGATCAGTCCGTGGACGTGGAACAGCGGCAGGCCGTGGACGAGGGTGTCCTCGGCGGTCCACTGCCAGGCCGCGGCGAGCGCGTCCAGGTCGGCGGCGATCGCCTGGCGTCGGATCACGGCTCCCTTGGGCGCCCCGGTGGTGCCGGAGGTGTAGAGGACGAAGCCGGTGGCGTCCGGTGCGGGCTCGGCGAACGTGGTGGCCGCGCGTTCCGCCGGGTCGATCGGCAGCCCCTCCACCTCACCCGGCACGGCGTCGCCCACGGCGTGCGCGAGCAGCACCGCACCCGAGTCGCGCAGGATGTGCTCGCGCTCCTTGGGCCCGGAGTCGGGCGGCAGCGGCACCACCGGCACGCCCGCCAGCAGGCCGCCGACCACGGCGACGACCGTCTCGACGGTGGGCCGGGCGAGCACGGCGAGCGCGGGCGCACCGGCCACCCGGTCGGCGACGGCGGTCGCCGCACCCAGCAGTTCCTCGCGGGACAGCGCCCGCCCGTCGATCCGCAGCGCGTCCGCCGCGTCCCCGTAGTCGCCCTGAAGTGCGGTCAGCAGTGCCATGCTTCCGTCCTCGCCCTCGTCTCACGCTGTCGCGCCGACTCTACGGGCCGCCCCCGGACCGTCCGTGGGCAGCGGTCACCGGCCGCCGCCCACCTGGCCTGCACCAGCTACGCCGGAGGGCGTGGCACCGGGGTACCCGGTGCCACGCCCTCCACTGCCGTGTGCGGGGATCAGCCCTTGCGGGCCTTCACCTCGGCGGTCAGCTGCGGCAGCACGGCGAACAGGTCGCCGACCACGCCGTAGTCGACCAGCTCGAAGATCGGGGCCTCGGGGTCCTTGTTGACGGCCACGATGGTCTTCGAGGTCTGCATGCCCGCCCGGTGCTGGATGGCGCCGGAGATGCCGGCCGCGATGTACAGCTGCGGCGAGACCTGCTTGCCGGTCTGGCCGACCTGGTTGCTGTGCGGGTACCAGCCCGCGTCGACGGCGGCACGCGAGGCACCGACGGCCGCGCCCAGCGCGTCCGCGAGCTCCTCGACGACGCCGAAGCCGGCCGCCTCGCCGACACCACGGCCGCCCGAGACCACGATCGCGGCCTCGGTCAGCTCCGGACGGCCGGTCGAGACCCGCGGGGTGCGCGAGGTGACCTTGGCCGCGTTCCCGGTGAACTCCACCGCCACGTTCTCCACCGCACCCGCGCCCGCGACGGCCTCGGGGGCCACCGCGTTCGGCTTGACGGTGATCACCGGCACGCCCTTCGTCACCTTCGACTTCACCTGGAAGGACGCGGCGAACACCGACTGGGTGGCGACCGGACCGCCGTCACCGGCCTCCAGGTCGATGGCGTCGGTGATGATGCCGGAGCCCAGGCGCAGTGCGACGCGGGCAGCGATCTCCTTGCCCTCGCCGGAGGAGGTGACCAGGACGGCGGCGGCGTCGTTGGCCTTGGCGATCTGGGTGAGGGCGTCCACCTTCGGGACGACCAGCTGGTCGGTGAACTCGGCGCCCTCGGCGACGTACACCTTGGCCGCGCCGTACTCGGCGGCCTTGGCCGCGAGGTCGGCGGCGGCGGCGCCGGCGCCCAGCACGACCGCGGACGGCTCGCCGATCCGGCGGGCCAGGGTCAGAAGTTCGAGGGCCGGCTTGCGGACCGCACCGTCGGCGTGGTCCACCAGAACCAGGATCTCAGCCATGATTCGTTGCTCCTGATCGATCGTTGGATGCGCGAACGGGGGGACTAGATGAACTTCTGGTCGGCGAGGAAGCCGGCGAGCTGCCTGCCGCCCTCGCCCTCGTCCTTGACGACCGTGCCCGCGGTCCGCGCCGGACGCGCC